>JALSLI010000178.1 GCA_026988395.1 Flavobacteriaceae bacterium
GAAATCAAAGAAATACAACATAAAATAAACAGAAGACCTAGAAAAAACTTAAATTATGATAATCCTAAAAATTTATTTTATAAATTCGTAAACCAAAAAGTTGCATTTGCTAGTTGAATCTACCATTCTTAAATACAATTATATAAGCGAAATAAATACTAGAAAAAATTGTATATTTGAAAACATAAATCACAAAATCTTACTGTTATGGAAAAAAAATAATTCGTAGACTTAAAATTAATAGTGTAACAGCTATCATTTGGTTTGTCCTTGGTATTATGGCGTATTTATCACTTACTTTTATGCCTAAAGAAGCTTTAGATAACTTACCACCAGATGATTCAAGGATGATTTATACCTTACCACAATGGTTTTATGTTTCTTATTCTGTTGCTGTATTTGCAGGTTTTATAGGTAGTGTTGCTCTTTTCTTACAAAAAAAAATTAGTATACTATTTTTTGGATTATCATTGCTGGGGACACTTGGTATTTTATTTTATAAGTTCACTATAGATATGAGAACATTTATCTATGGATCTCCAAACACCATTTTAGCGCTTTGTGTATTAATTGTAGTAATAGGATTACTCGTTTACAGCAATAATTTGAAGAAAAAGGGTGTTTTAATTTAATCAGACTAAACTCCAAATTGCTTTAAATGATGGTCTATATGCTTATATAACATATTACTCCATTGCTCTGCAGTTAATTTACCAAAAGCTTTCGTTTCTCTCGATAATAAAACAGATACGCCATTTTTTTGTGTTTTTGTAATATTATCGATTAATTTTAATTTTTCTTCATCAAAATTTTTATTGGAATTAACCACAAAATAAGGTGCTGTTCTACTATTTTTTTTAAACGGTTTGCTACCGGTAACAATTGGTTTTAGAAATTTTATCATAAAAAAACGTTGTATAAAATTGGGCTTTTTAAATTTGTCATTTTCATACATTGCTTGATATTGAATATTTAAATGTGCCATCATTTGAGCAACGTCCATCTTTCCCCAAATTGCCTTTTGATTAGTGTTTAATGTTTTAACACGATTTATAACCTCTTCTGCAATTTCTTTATCAAAAATATTTTTCATAATCAATTGATTTTTTTTAATTTGTAAAACTATAATAGATAATATTTGCTCCCATTTTTAAAGCTTGTTCCCTAATTTCCGGTGGATCATGGTGCATTTCCAGATCTTCCCAACCATCACTTAAATCACATTGATAATCGTAAAAAACAACTAATTTGCCCTTATAAAAAATACCAAATCCTTGTGCCGGTTTGTTATCGTGTTCGTGTATTTTGGGTATTTTTTTAAAATCGTAAGCTTGATGATAAATCGGATGCGTATATGGAATTTCTTGGAACTCTAATTCCGGAAACACCTTTTTCATTTCTCTGCGTATATATACGTCTATTCCGTAATTATCGGATATGTGTAAAAAGCCTCCTGAAATTAAATAATCACGAAGGTTTTCTACAGCATCTTCATCAAAAAAAACATTTCCGTGACCGGTCATAAAAACAATTGGATAATTAAATAATTCCGGACTATTCGTTGTTACTGTTTTCGGTTTTTCATTAATTACGGTATGTATATTTTTGTTGGCAAACTTAATTAAATTTGGAACTGATGTTGGATTTGCATACCAATCACCTCCTCCATCGTATCTTAAAATCGCAACATCTTGTGCTGTAACTACAGATATTGAAATTAACAATATCGTTATAAAAAGGAATAATCGTTTCATTTTAATTCTATTTATTCACAAACAAAAGCAACACTATGCGTTGCTACAATTCCGGCTGTTTCGGTTCGTAATCTGGATTTGCCTAAGGAAACAGGTTTAAAATTATTTTCTAAAGCCATAGTAACTTCTTTATCCGTAAAATCACCTTCGGGACCAATAACAATAAGCACTTCCATCTTATTATTATCTGTACAACTTGATAATAATTCTTCTTTTAAACTACTTTTATCACGATCCATACAATGTGCAATATACTTCTTTTTTTGCAAATTATTCTGTAACAAATTCTTTAAAGGAGTCATTTCATTTAATTTTGGAAGATCAAATTTTAAAGATTGCTTCATCGCTGCAATTAATACTTTTTCCAATCGTTCGTGTTTTACTACTTTTCTTTCGGAACGCTCACATAAAATTGGTGTGATTTCAGAAATTCCGATTTCTGTTGCTTTTTCTAAAAACCATTCTAAACGTTGCATATTTTTTGTTGGAGCAATAGCAAGATGCAAATAGTAGGCAAAATTTTTCTTTGGTTTGGTAACCGAAACAATTTCAACTTGACAACGTTTATCATTTGCAGAGATGATGTAAGACGTAATAAAATCGCCTTTACCATTGGTAATAAAAATGGCATCACCTTCTTTTTTTCTGAGCACACGAACAATGTGTTTACTTTCGGCTTTATCAAAAGTAAATATTTTTACATTTGTATCTATTTCTTTATTATAAAACAGTTGCATTATGCTTCAATTTTTTTGGTATAGGTAGCTCTTCTTTTATGGTTAATATTATCCATTCTTTTCCATATTTGAGCTTCGGCTATATTTTCTTCCAACTCTGGTGTTCGCACTAATTTTGTGATTCCTTTTTTGGTTACGGTTTTATAAAATTCATCAAATATTATTGCTGTAACACCTTTATTTTGGTATGCAGGATCTACTCCGATAAGGTAGGCAATAACAGTATCATTTTTATATTTTGCCTTTAACAAATGAAAAATTCCAAACGGAAACAACTTTCCTTTTGCTTTTTGCAATGCTTTGGAGAAAGAAGGCATCATTATGGAAAAAGCCACTATTTTACCATTTTTATCCAATACAAATTTTATCAATTCCGGATTTATAAAAGAGATGAATTTTCTCTTAAAATAAGCAATTTGTTCATCAGAAATCGGTACAAAAGAAGATAATTTTGAATACGTTTCATTAAATAATTGAAACATTTCTTCAACATAAGGCATAATTTCTTTTGAGCTGGTAAAATTCTTTTCTTTTAAACCAAATCTACGTTTTAAAATAGGTGCTGCTCGTTGAAAACTACTTGGATCCAGCTCGTTTACCATAAAATAATTTTCGAGATATTTTTTTGCAACTTGAAATCCTAATTTCTCTAAGTGAGTAACGTAATACGGATGATTATACCACGTAATCATCGTGCCGATATGGTCGTAACCTTTGGTTAAAACACCTACTTTATCTAAATTTGAAAAACCTACAGGACCTTCCATAAATTCGAGATTATTTTCTTTACCGATGCGTTCTACTTCTTGTAAAAGTGCTTTGGTTACCTCAATATCATCAATCATATCAAACCAACCGAAACGCATCTTTTTTATCTTTTGGTCTTCTACTTCAAAACTGTTGATTATCGCGGCAACTCTCCCTACAATTTTACCATTTTTATAAGCGAGTAAAAACTTCGCCTTAGCGTGTTTAAAAACCGGATTAATATCCGGATTAAAACTATCTAATTCGTCTTTTATAATTGGTGGTACCCAATATTTATTGTCTTTGTACAAACTAAAAGGAAATGTTACAAATTGTTTCATCTCCTTTTTTGTCTTTGCTTCTTTTATCGTTATCATTGTAAGATTTTAATTATCTTTTTTCTTTCTGCGTTTTTTCTTTTTACCTTTTTTAAAAAATGAAGGTGTTCCTTTTTTGGCTTTTTTAACTCTTCGTTTTTTTACTTTAACTTTTTTTACTTTACGGTGTTTCCCTCTTCCTTTTTTCTTAAATAATCTAGAAAAGAAATTACCTTGTTTCTCCCCTTTTAAAACATCTTCACTAGAATGTTTTTTGGTATGTTTGTCTAAACGCCAAGAACCTCCAAGTGCTAGATAATAGTTTAATTTATCTGCAAAGAAATCACTTCTTGCCGAAATATCAAATTGTACGTTATTATTTAACAAATATGCCGTACCTGCTCCAAATTGAAATTCATTATATCTATATTTACTAAAAGTTCCTTGATTTTCACCAAAAATAGACCATTTGGTATTTACGGCATATGTGGCTGTTAGGATATAACCGAATTCCATTTTATCTTTTAACAAGATATTATCTACTATCAGATTGGTTAAAACCACAAATCTACTTGAAATATCATTTTGTAATAAAACCGCTCCTTTTAAACTGACTCCTTCTTGTTTAAAATCTTTACTCAAAAAATTAGGATTTACGCCAACATACATTCCAACCGAAGGAATTAAACGTTTCATATCAAAGGCAGTCCGTTTTTTCCAGCTTCTAACTTCTTTGGATTTATCGGTATATTTCTGATTGTGAATTAAATACTTTACTCCAAATCGCAATTTACTTAATCCGCTTACGTTGTAATAATATGTAGGAATTACATTATTAAAAACACGTTCGTCTTGTTGATAAGCAAGGTCTAAATTGAATTCCAGTTTTTCCAAAAAAGCACCATATCGTAAAAATAAATTGCCTCCAAGAGATTTTGAAGTATCAAACAATTGCGAAACGGCTCTTTTGTGATAAAAAACACCGGTTTCCACTTGAAAAACTTTGGTACCTACGCCATACGGACTTTCCGAAAACCCGGGTCTTTTAGAATTTATTATTTCCGTGTATTGTGCCGTAATTATCTGAAATCCAAAAAACAAGGCAAAAACAAACAAATTTTTTTTCATATTATGTAAAATTATTGGGTAAATATAAGATTTTATAAATATTTAAACGTTTTAAGTCGCTCATAATTGTTATTTTTGAAAAAAATAAAATCAAACAATGGGATTATTAAGAACACTACTTATTATAATCGCTATTTATTATGCGATTAAATTTATTGCCAGATTGGCTTTTCCGCATATGTTACAACATTTTATGCAGAAAATGGAAAAAAAAATGCAAGATCAACAAGGCTATTCAAAACGAAATGAAACTAAAATTGGTGAAACGGTTGTTGATAAAGCTCCTAAAAATAAAAAATCAAACGATTCGGTTGGCGAATATGTAGATTATGAAGAAGTTGACGAGTAAACACTTGTATTATACAATGTTATAAATTTTTTCTATTTTAGAAATTAGTCTAATTTTTTTGCACTACCATTTGATAAACAAATTTTTAACCACATAAATAACAACAGATTTATCTATTGTTTTTCTTGAAATGTAAACCTATGTCTATAAAAAAATACTATCCATATTTCATCGCTATTGCAATTTTTAGTACAATAAGTCTCCTTTATTTTTATCCTGTGTTACAAGGAAAAAAAATAAAACAAAGCGATATTGTACAGTTTCAAGGTTCATCAAAAGAAATACAAGATTACCGCAAAGAAACCGGCAAAGAACCTTATTGGACGAACACTTCCTTTGGCGGAATGCCTGCATATATGGTTAGTGCTAAATATCCACATGATTATATCCATCAATTAGATAGAACCTTGCGTTTTTTACCAAGACCTGCCGATTACCTATTTTTATATTTTCTTGGTTTTTTTGTCTTGCTTCAGGTTCTAAAAATAGATTGGAAAATTGCCATTATCGGTGCTTTAGGGTTTGGATTATCAACGTATTTAATTGTCATTCTAAGTGTAGGTCATAATGCTAAAGCTGATGCTATTGCTTATTTTCCATTGGTCCTTGCCGGAATTATTAGCATTTTAAAAAAACGCTATCTGTTTGGTTTTACCTTAACTGCCATAGCTATGGCTCTTGAAATTAATGCCGGACATTTACAAATGACCTACTATCTCATGTTTATGGTTGGTTTTTTAATTCTTTTTTATGGTGTTGAGGCATTTAAAAACAAAAAAACAATTCCGTTTTTAAAAGAACTTACATTAATTATTTTTGCCGTATTTATCGGAATTGGTGTAAATGCCACAAAAATTATGGCAACCAGACAATACCAAAAAGTAAGCACCAGACATGCAAGCGAACTCACCAAAGACCAAAACGGAAATCCAATCAAAACAACCGGTTTAGACAAAGATTACATCACCGAATACAGCTACGGAAAATTAGAAACTTTTAATCTGTTTATTCCAAGATTTATGGGAGGAGCCAGTAATGAGAAACTCTCCGAAAATTCACATACGTACAAATTCATAGCAAAAGATTACGGAAAAAAGCAAGCAAAATCATTTGTAGAAAACGGCGTTCCAACTTATTGGGGAAATCAGCCTTATGTTGCCGCTCCGGCATATATTGGAGCTATTTTTATCTTTTTGTTCGTTTTAGGTTTGTTTTTAGTCAAATCAAAATATAAAAAATGGCTCGTTGCCACAGCAATATTTGCTTTGTTACTTAGTTACGGAAAAAACTTCTCGATATTAACTGATTTTTTCATTAATTACATTCCTTTTTACAACAAATTTAGAGCCGTAACATCTATCCAAGTTTTATTAGAATTAGGTATTCCGCTACTCGGCATTATGGCTCTGAATAAAATATTAAACGATAAAACAGCAACAGATAAAAAAATAAAATCACTGCTTAAAGCAACTCTGATTACCGGAGGAATTGCATTATTCTTTTTACTTTTAGGACAATTTTTATTTGATTTTGAAGGACAAAGCGATCGCAGTTTAGACAAAATGATTACCGGATTTTCGGATGCTGTAATTGCCGATAGAAAAGCGATATTTTTAAAAGACAGCTTTCGCTCTTTATTGTTAATTCTTGCCGTTTCCGGAATTCTTTTCGCTACGATTAAAAACAAACTTAAAAAGGAAATTGGTTTAATATTAATCGGATTTTTAATTGTTTTTGATTTGTTTGGCGTTGATAAACGCTACGTAAACAAACATAATTTTGTAGATCCAGTTGTTTTAAAAAAACCCTTTAAAGCTACAAAAATTGATACTGAAATCAATAAAGACAAAAGTCATTATCGCGTTTTAAACCTTGCCGGAAATCCGATGAACGAAGCAAGAACATCCTATTTTCATAATTCTATCGGTGGTTATCACGCAGCAAAGCCAAGACGATACCAAGAGCTTTTTGAGCGACAAATAGCCAAAATGAATGACGAAACTCTAAATATGTTAAATACCAAATACATTATCTTTCAAGACAAACAAGGTAATTTAACATATCAGAAAAATCCGGGTATTAACGGAAATGCTTGGTTTGTAAACCATCTTTATTTTGCCGAAAATGCAGACAAACAAATGCAAATATTAGATACTTTACACACTAAAATTGCAGCTGTAACATCAATAAAAAATAAAGATAAATTACTTGCCGAATATCCAAAAGACAGTACTGCAATTATAAAATTGACTGCTAAAAAAATTAATGAATTTACGTATCATTCGTTTTCCAATAAAAAACAATTTGCCGTTTTTTCGGAAATGTATTTTAAAGATTGGAAAGCATTTATCGATGGAAAAGAAACACCAATTTACCAAGTAGATTATGTGTTAAGAGGTGTGGAAACTCCAAAAGGGAAACACACAATAACCTTTAAGTTTGTACCTTCAGTGGTACAAAAAGGAAATACAATCACCTTATTATTCTACTTTTTACTTATTGCTATTCTTCTAATATGGTGGTTTTTAAAATACCGAAAAAAACAAAACCATCTTAACCCGAAAAATTCATAGGTTTTCGTTATGAAAAGCCAAAATATCAATAAAATTGGGAAGCGCAGGAATTTTTTAGAGAAATAATTGTAGCCCAATTTTGAGCTAAATAAATTTTGAGCATTTTCAATTATAGCAGGTAGTTTGGCTTTGTAATAGAAAATGTATGAATTTTTCG
>JALSLI010000179.1 GCA_026988395.1 Flavobacteriaceae bacterium
ATCAATGTATTTTTGAACAATTAAATTAGTTAAAGGTTGTAGGTTTTTTTCTAATTCTTTGGCGTCTTTATTATTCCAAGTATGTAGTTCTAAACTTAATTTTAAAAGCCAAGACCAACCGTAAGTTCGTTCGTAATTTTTGTTGTATTTTCTTTTGAAATA
The DNA here is from genome assembly GCA_026988395.1 of Flavobacteriaceae bacterium. Taxonomy (GTDB): domain Bacteria; phylum Bacteroidota; class Bacteroidia; order Flavobacteriales; family Flavobacteriaceae; genus S010-17. The sequence continues at coordinate 163 of JALSLI010000179.1, forward strand.
AGCAACTTCCTTTATAATATTTTGTTTGTTTAAATCCGTTTTTAACAATTGCATAACTTGTTTATAATTGCTTATTTTAGGATGGTCTTTTAGTAATTTAACCAAAGACCAATGACCGTGAACGGAAGAATGCCAATCAAAACAACCGTAAAATGCAGGATGTAATTCTTTTGGTGTTTTTAAATCGGATTTTTGTTCTAAAACCTGACTTAATTTATTAGGGTATTCGGTATGCACACAGCGAATAGGAAGTTGGATAAGCTGTTTTACTTGTTTGGTGTTTAAACTAATTTCATTTTTCGGTTTAACCGATTTTTGTTTCGATTTACAAGAAAACAATAGAAATGAGAATACTAAAATTGTGGTGAAATATTTCATTTTGAATACAAATTTTAACAATTATACGAAGATACTTAAAAATTAAAGTAAAATTCGTTTAGCTTTTATAAATCTTGTTCTATAATATTTTTCATTCATTGAAGAGGTGATAACGCCTCTTTTTGTAGATGCATGAATAAAAAATATTTCATGATTTTTAATTTTAGAGACTAATCCAACGTGGTTTATTTTGTTTTTTCTTCCGGTAGCAAAAAACAGTAAATCACCTTTTTTTGTTCGCTTTAATGGAATTGCTTTACCTTTTAAAGACATTGTGTATGAAGTACGAGGTAGTATTATTTTTTCTTGTTTATAAACAGTAAAAACCAAGCCGGAACAATCCATTCCTTTTTTTGTTGTACCTCCATATTTGTATTTTGTATGGAGATATTTTTCTGCATTTTTAATAATTTTATCGGCTTTTGTATTTGTATTTAAGCGAATATTTCTTTTTTGTACAATTGATTTTTGAGTTGATTTACACGATGTAATTAGTGTTAAAAAGAGTAAAATTATCGTAGTTTTTTTCATTTTTATTTCTGATAAAATTTATGTTAAAATTAGAATAATGTCTTTATTTTTCATTAAAAATCCAACTTAAGCTAACCAACCTTCGCGATCTAAGCTGCGATATTGAATAGCTTCGCCAATATGATTTGGTTGAATGTTTTCGGCATTGTCTAAATCGGCAATAGTTCTGGATACTTTTAAAATTCGGTCATATGCTCTTGCAGATAGATTAAGTTTGTCCATTGCATTTTTTAGCATCGTTGTAGAAGCATCATCCAATTTACAATATTTACGAATTTGCTTAACGTTCATTTGGGCATTATAATGGATGTATTCGTTTTCTGCAAAGCGTTTTGTTTGTAATTTTCTGGCTTTTGTAACGCGTTCTCTTATTTGTTTACTGGATTCTCCTTTACGTTCTTCCGAAAGTTTTTCAAACGGAACAGGTTGTACTTCGATGTGTATATCGATTCGGTCTAACAAAGGACCGGAGATTTTTGCTAAATAGCGTTGCATTTCTTGTGGAGAGGAGGATAAAGGATTTCCGGCATCTACAAAATAACCACTCGGACTAGGATTCATACTGGCAACTAACATAAAACTACTTGGATAGGTTACGGTAAATCTGGCTCTTGAAATGGTTACTTCACGATCTTCTAACGGTTGACGCATTACTTCTAAAACCGTTCTTTTAAATTCCGGCAATTCGTCTAAAAATAAAACGCCATTGTGCGATAAAGATATTTCTCCGGGTTGTGGATAAGCTCCGCCACCAACCAAAGCAACATCGCTAATTGTATGATGTGGTGATCTAAACGGTCTTTGTGTCATTAATCCGGCATTTTCTTTTATACGACCAACAACCGAATGAATTTTAGTAGTTTCCAAAGCTTCGTCTAGCGACATTGGAGGTAAAATGGTTGGTAATCGTTTTGCCAGCATGGTTTTTCCGCTTCCGGGAGGACCGATTAAGATAATGTTGTGACCGCCGGCGGCAGCAATTTCCATACATCTTTTAATTGTTTCTTGTCCTTTTACATCATAGAAATCAAATTCGGGATGTTCCAGGTTTTCATTAAATTCTTTTTCTACGTCAATTATCAAGGGTTTAATTTGTTCTTTTCCTTCTATGTGGTTGATGATTTGTTTTATGTTTTCAACAGGAAAAACATCCAAACCGGTAACAATTGCTGCTTCTTTTGCGTTTTGTGTTGGTAGAAAAAATCCTTTAAATCCTTCTTCTTTGGCTTTAATTGCAATTGGCAAAGCTCCTTTTATGGGTTGCAGACTTCCGTCTAAGGAAAGTTCACCCATAATAATATAATCTTCAATATTAGTTGTTTTAATTTGATTAGAAGCAGCAAGAATTCCCATAGCAATGGTTAAATCGTAAGCAGAACCTTCTTTACGCATATCGGCTGGAGCCATATTAATGGTGATTTTTTTTCCGGGTAATTTGTAACCGTTGTTGTTAAGAGCTGCCGAGATACGATAGCTGCTTTCTTTTATAGCGTTATCAGGCAAGCCTACGAGGTGATAGGCAATTCCTTTGTCGATATTTACTTCAATGGTGATGGTAGTTGCTTCCACGCCAAAAACGGCGGAACCATAAACTTTTATTAGCATAGCATTTTGTTAATTGTTGCTAATGTACAAAAAATATTTGGTTCTTTATGGAGCTTTAAAAAAGCTTAGAATACATTTTCATGGATAAATTAAGCAGAATTTCTTCCGGCATTAATGTTTCCAAAAAGACTTCTGGTTACCATTTTTTCATAAATTTCAATTTCCTTTTTATTCTTTACCGGATTTTTTTGTAGTTCTTGTATTTTCAACAAAGCATATTGTTGAATGGTTAATAAAGGCAAAACAATATCTTCACGTACTTCAATTGAAGCTTTACTTACAGGATCATTTTCCATTAATTCCTTTTGTCCGGATACAATTAGCAATAATCTTTTAGATGTTTGATATTCTTGATAAATGAGTTTCCAGAAATCGCCATATTTAGGGTCTTTTGCCATGTAGGAAGTAAGTTCAAAAAAGGATTTTGTAAGACTCATCATACTGTTTTCCAGTAGTGTTTTAAAGAAATCGGATGTTTTATAAAGTTCAATTATTAAGTCGAGTTTTCCGTTTTCTTCATAATATTTTAAGGCAGAGCCTACACCGTAAAAACCCGGAACATTTTGTTTTAACTGGCTCCAACTTCCTACAAACGGAATAGCACGAAGATCGGAAAAAATTAATTTTTCAGATTTTGAACGTTTGCTTGGTCTGCTACCTATATTGGCTTTTCCGTAATATTTTAAGGTACTCATTTCTTCTAAATATGGCACGAATAATGGGTGATTTTTAAAATCGGAATATGCTTTATAACTGATTTCAGCTAATGTGTCCATTATTTTGCGTTGTTCTTTATTGAATTGTTTTTTTTCGGCAACTTCATTTTTAATTCCGGAACTTATTAATTGTTCCATATTGTATTGAGAAGAATTTAAAGTGCCAAAATTAGAGCTAATTGTTTGTCCTTGAACGGTTAGTTGGATTTCTTTATTTTCGATTGTAGGTCCAAGTGATGCATAAAATTTATGTGTTTTTCCGCCACCTCTTGCCGGAGGACCGCCACGACCATCAAAAAAGATAACGGTAATACCAAATTCTCTGGATACTTTTGTAAGCTCCTCTTTTGCTTTAAAAATTGACCAGTTTGCTTTTAAATAACCACCGTCTTTTGTGCCGTCTGAGAATCCTAACATAATTGTTTGTCGGTTATTACGATTTACAAGATGTTTGTTATAAGAAGGATTGCTATAAAGTTCTCGCATTACTTGAGCAGCATTTTTTAGATCTTCAACAGTTTCAAAAAGAGGAATGATATCAACCGGTAAAACATCTCCAAAATCGCATAAATTGAGCATAGCATAGGTTTCCATGACGTTTAATGCAGTTTGATTATTACTAATTATGTATCGATTAGCACCTTTTTCTCCGTTACGTTTTTGGATGTCTTTCATTGCATACATCGATTCTAATGTATCGACAACTGTTTTATCTTTAAATATGGAAGGTTCAATTTTTCCTTTTACGTTAGTTAAGATTTTAATTTGTTCTTTTTCGCTTAAAGCGGAATAATTTTCAGGAAAAATGGAAATATCATTTTCTAATAAAGTTTTAACAATAGTCATAAAAGCTTTGTGATGTACTCTGCTGTCTTGACGAATATCTAATGTTGCAAAATGAAATCCGAATAGTTTAATTTTAGCGATAAAAGTATCTAATTCATTTAAAAATAAGGATTGATGTTTTGTAATAAGCAATTCTCTAATTTGAAATAAATCATGTAAAAGCTGTTCTTGTGTAAAATCATCTTGTGTCTTTTTTGTACTGTGTTTATAGATGATTTTTTCTAATTCTGTAACTTTTTCTTCAACGCCTTTAAAGGTTAATCTACGTTTTAATTTCCGGATATCACGATAATAATTTTTAAAAACAGATTGTCTTAAACGTTCGGCAACGTCTAACGTGATTTTTGTTGTAACAAAAGGGTTTCCATCACGATCACCTCCGGGCCAAAAACCTAAATTAATGATTTCATTTTGGAGCAGTTCATCATTAAATATATTTTGTTTAATGTAATTGTATATTACGGATGAAGATTGGTGAAAAACGTTTTCTAAATACCAAATTAGGCTAACAGCTTCATCAAAAGGTGTTGGTTTTTTCTTTTTAAAAAAGGGTGTTTTTCCTAATTGAGCCAAGAGTTTTTCTATTGTTATTAAATCGTTTTTTTCAATTGCTTGGTCTAAATCGGTAATAATTCCTAAAACGGTTCCGGGATAAAATTGTGTTGGATGAGCCGTTAATACCAAACGAATTTTAAATTCTTGTAAGTATTTTTTTAATTCATCCAATTTGTTTAGTGAACTTGCAATTTCTTTAGCACTTCTTAAGGTACCAACACCTTCCATATTATGAACAATTGGAAAAGCGGCATCTTCAATAGCATCAAATAAAACTACTTCTCGTTCTATATATTGAATAAAGTGAAATAAAATGTCCTTTTTTTCTTTATCTGATGGATTTTCAAGATACCTACTGATAAAGGTTTCTACAATTTCAGACGGATTTTTTCCTTGTTTAAAACCATCTTTGCAAATTTTATGGAAAAGAGGGAGCAATGCTCCTGTATTATGTACGGAAGGGAATGGCAAAGTCATTAAAATACTGTTGTAAATCTTGTATTTTAATAAAACATTATCATTAAATCTTGTAATTTTTGGTTGTCTGCTCATGATACAATTTTGTATCTGCAAGATAACAAAAAATGAGGATAATTCCTCATTTTTAATAAATTTGTTTTTCTAGTATAATTTTATGTAAGCTAGCTAGATTAAGTGTTTATAAAATATTTATTTAGCTAATTTTACCGTTAAATTTAACATTTCCGGATTTTTTAAATAAGTATCTAATCCGTAAGTAATGGTAACTGTTTTTTTATCTTTAGAGAACACAGCGTTTTTAGCATTTACTTTTTTTATTTTTTTAGGAAAATGCAAAACGATGGTATATTTTAATTTGTTAAAAAGAGCATCAATTTTGTCATTTTCTTTTACATCTTTATCTAGTTTTTTCTGTTCTTCTTCTGTTCTTGTTTTTTTTAGTTTAGCCGTTCTCTTAAAAACCTTTCCGTTGTAGTGATACGACAAAGTTTGATTTGTGCCTGATAATCCTTGATAAATAGGTTTGTCTTTAACCATTTTGGTTTGATTTTTATTTGAGGAAAACTGTTGTGCTTTTTGGATTTTATCAAACATATTTTTTAAACTATCGATGTCTTTAAAGGCAAAACCAAAACCGAATTCCATTTTTTTGGCTGCTTCATCCATTACCATCTTCATTTTCATGTTTTTTAACGATTCGAGCATTTCCTTTTTCTCAGGTGTTAAAGAGGCAATGCTATCTTTAAACTTAGGATTATTTATTAGTTGGTTAAAATCAATTATGGTGTCAAGTGGTTTTTTAGGCTCTTTTTTTGGTTTTGAATCGTTGTCAAATTCTTCAATTAATTTACTTAAGTCATAGCCGTAGTATACTTCGCCGGAACCGTCTTTGTTAATTGTTATTTCTTCCTTTATTTCGCAACTTGTAAAGAATAAGCTAATTAGAATAAGAGATAATATATAAATTTTTTTCATAGTATAAATTTGTTATTTGTTTAAGATAAAATCTAGCATTTTGTAGTGTCTGGTGGTATCGTGAATGTAATTGTAACTTTCTAAGTAGCTTTTTTCTTTTCCGTTAGGGTCGGTTATTATAATGGTTGGGAAAACGCGTTTACCTCTTGATTTTGAGTATTTTTTGTCTAGTTCTTGGTTTGTTTTCTTTTGTTTTTCTGAAATCAAATCAGTTCTCCTTGGGAAATCGGCTTTATATAATACCAATTTTTCTTTGGCAATTTTTTTAAATTTTTCTGATTCAAAAAAATCTTTATCCAATAATTTACATAAACCACACCAATCGGAACCGGTAAAAAATATTAAAATAGGTTTATTCTCATTTTTAGCAATTTCTTTGGCTTTGCTAAAATCAGAAATCCAATTTAACTGATTTGTTTCTTGTGCATTAGAAAATTTTACAGCAAAAAATAATATGGTAAATATTAAAATTAATCGTTTCATAAAATTGTTTTTTTCTTTGTTCTGTTAACCTTTCTTCTTAATTCTAATATACTGGTATTTAGTTCGTAACCTAATAAGAGAATAATGGAATTTAACCAGATAAACAGCATAATAATTAATACTGTTCCGATAATACCATATAATTCGTTATATTTTGAAAATGTACTTACATAGATACCAAATATTTTAAAGTTTACAATGATAAGCAAAGTTGACATAATTGCTCCGGCGGAAAAGAATTTTATTTTCTTTCCTTCTTTTGTACCAAAATAATACAATATCGAAACACTAACAAAAAGAGTAAATAATAGAATTCCGTATTTTCCTATTTCAATCCATAACAAATCATTAGACACAAAACCGGTATTTTTTAATTTTTCAACTGCTATTTCAAAGTAAATGATTACTGCAACTGTAACTAACAATAATAATGCCAATATAATAGATGTATAAAGAGCTGCAATATATTGTTGAAAGATATTTCGGGTTTTAATTTTGTGGTATGTATATTCAAAAGCACTAAATAAGGCATTTACGCCGTTTGCCATTAAAAAAACAGATAAAATAAAAACCGAAGATAGCAATCCACCATGGGCGTTATTAGCGATGTCTCGGATGACCATATCTACATTATCAGCTGTTTTTGGAGGAAGAGCTTGTTCTATTAAATACATAAAATCCTCCTGAAAATGATCAATTGGTATAAACGGAATTAAATTCAATAAGAACAAAACAAAAGGGAATAATGCCATAAAAAAGCTAAAAGCAATACTTCCTGCACGTGAGGTCACAGCTCCATTTACTATACCAATAATATACATTTCAAGCAAGTTGTAAAGACTCATTCCTTCTAGACCGGGAACTTTTATTCTGTCAGCCAGGATAACCAAGTTTTTTAATATTGGTATTTTAAGAAGTTTTTCTTTAGGTC
>JALSLI010000180.1 GCA_026988395.1 Flavobacteriaceae bacterium
TAAAAAAGTAATTACTGGTATAAACAAAGAATTAGTAGATTTTAAATCAGATGACATAAAAGCATACAACCAATTAGGGAAAACCATTTTTAATGATGCTAAAAAAATACTTTTAGACAAATCTTACGATGATAAAACCTTTGCTCAAATTCAGAATTTCTTTCATAATATAGAAGGAAATATGCACAATTTAATTGCTGCAAAAACAGTAGAGCAGGCTAAAAAAGAAAAACAAATCTTAGAGAAAAAGTTTCAAAAATTTTCTAATTATTTCAAATAATATAAAAGAATATAAACCTTAAATCACAAATATTATGAATTACGGAAAGAACAATATTGCAATCGGATTTTTAGTAATGGCCTTTTTTATGGCTTATGGATTTTTATTAATTTATTTACGTGATTTTGCTCCGGATAAGCAAGCGTGGATTGATACATATACTACCGGAAAACATTTTGAAACCAGATTGGCACATGTACACGGGAACCTTTTTGCTTTTTTAAATATTCTTATCGGATATCTATTGCTTAGATTTAAAGAGCAATTAAAAAATGTAAAATTAATTTCGTGGTTTGCTTTGGCAGGCCTGCTAATGCCTTTAGGTATTTTGGCAGAAGTATATCTTGGTGCTCCTCCTATTTTTGTACTGTTAGGAGCAATAAGTATTATTATTTCAGTAGTCTGGCTTGGTGTTTCCTTTCTACAAATGAAAAAAATAAATTAGATAGATTTAGTTAGTTAATTTGAAGGGTAATTTTGAAAGATGCTATTTTACACTATCCCATTTTAGATAGCATCTTTCAATTTATCTGATAAAAAATTTAAAATGAAAACATATATAAGATACATAGCTGCATTTGTTATTGGAGCTTTTGGGTTATTAACTCTTTATTTAAGTGGTTCAGTGATATTTGATTTATTTGAGATGCGAGAAAAACAAGGCAATTATGTGTTGTTTGTTATTTGGATAAATTTTGTTTGTAGTTTCATTTATATCGCTTCGGCTTATGGTTTTATAAAATCAAAACCATGGACAACAAAAATATTAGCATCTGCTTTACTGATGCTTATTATTACATTTATTGCCTTCATTATTTATGTGAATAGCGGAGGTATTCATAAAAATGACACATTTGGTGCTTTGGCATTTCGTTCAACAATAACACTATTAGGTGTAATAGCAGCATTCTTTACGATAACTAAAAATAATAAAAAATGAAATTTAAACTAAGTATTCTAACACTTCTTATCATTTTTCTTTTTGCATGTAAAAAGGAAAAAACAACAACTAAAAAACAACAAGTAGTTTCAATAGAAAATATAAAACAGGAAACTAAAGAACATAAACACCATCATGAAAATATTAAGATAGAGTTATTAAATGGTGAAAAATGGACGGTAGATAAGCCAATGATGCAACATATTAAAAATATAAAATCTGATGTAATGCAATTTACCGGAAAATCATTGGAAGAGTATCAACTTTTAGCAAAGAAAATAGATACAAATCTTGAATTACTAACATCAAATTGCACCATGACAGGTCAAGCACATGATGAGTTGCATAAATGGTTGGTTCCTTTTTTAGAAAAAGCAGAAAATTTTTCAAATAGTACCACAACAAAACAAGCAAAAGACAATTATCAAATTATTAAATCCTCTTTTAAAGTATTAGATCAAAATTTTAAATAATGTTAAAGCAAATCTTTTTTACACATATTTTTCTTTTTACGGTTGTTTTATTTGCTCAAAATAAAAATGAAATTATAGGAATGTACACGTTGCCTAATGGTATAGAATTAGAAATAGTTGAAACAAACAACCATTTTGAAGGAATTATTAGAAATATTCATAATTATAAAGAAACTAAAGATATTTATAATCCTGATAAATCAAAACGAAACGAAAATTTAACAGGAAAAGTTATTCTGAAAGATTTAAATTATAATGAAGAAGAAAATATTTGGGATAATGGTGTATTATATGCTCCTGAAAAAGGGATGAATGTAAACTTAAAGATTACTAAAAGCAGTCAAGATGAAATAACTGTTGTTGTATCAAAATTTATATTTCATAAGACTATGAAGTGGAAAAAACAGAAATTAATTAAAGAGAAAAATCATGAAAAATAATAGAATTAAATTAAAACAAGTCTTATTGCTGTTGTTTACAATTAGTTTTTATTGGATGCAAGCCCAAGAGTTTACCTTAGAACAATGTATAGAACAGGCTTTGGTAAATAACAAAAAGTTAAAAATAGATCAAAACAATATAGATATTAGTCTGGAAAAACAAAAAGAAGTAAAATCTAATTTATATCCAAAATTAAACGCTACATTAGACTACAAGTATTTTTTTGATTTACCAACACAGTTAATGCCGGCAAAAGCTTTTAATCCAATGGCTCCTGAATGGCAGTTTAATGCAGCTCAATTTGGCGTACCACATAATATTAATACAAATATTCAATTAGGAATGCCCTTGTATAATCCGGAACTTTACGGAGGAATAAAAGCAACAAAAATTGCAACAAAATTAAAAGAATTACAATTTCAAAAAAGTAAAGAAGATGTTTATCAAACGGTTTCCAATCTATATTATAGTGCTCAAATAATTAAAAATCAGATAGCATTTATGGAGCAAAATATTCAAAATTCTAATAAATTATTGCAAAACCTAAGATTACTTAAAGAGCATCAATTAGCAACCGGAACCGATGTAAACAAAATAGATTTACAAGTAAAACAATTAAAAACGCAAAAGCAATTATTGGAAAGTAAATACAATCAAGTAATTAATGCATTAAAAATTAATATGGGAATAAATTCCAATTTTGATGTAAGCAAACAAATAAAAAACATTGCCATAGTTAATTATGAACCAAAGACCATAACGGATATAAAGATGGTTAAAACAAAGCAAGAATTAACCAATAATGAAATAAAAACATTAAAAAGAGGTAAAATTCCTTCGGTGATTTTATATGGTTCTTACGGTCAAACAGGTTATGGTTACGATAAAAAACCAAATGATTTTTTAGATTGGTATCCATTATCTTTTGTTGGATTAAAAGTAGATATTCCGGTTTTAGATCTTTCGCGAAAGCGTAAAATTAAACAAAAACAATTGGAAAATGAAAATTATAAGTTGCAATTGGAACTACTTATCGAACAAAATGATATTGAAATTCAAAATGCACAAGAAAAAAGAAGTGTAGCTGCATTAACAATTGAAAACACAAAAGAACAAATCGATTTGGCTCAGAAAATATATAATCAAACGCTATTGCAAAACAGGCAAGAAACAGCTTCATTAACCGATGTTTTATTAGCAGACAACAACCTTAGACAAGCACAACAAAATTATATTACCGCTGTAATTGATTATTTAAAAGCCGATTTAGAGCTTAAAAAATTAACCGGAAACTTAGATCAATTATAATGGATTTAAAAACACAAGTCGCTTTTTTAAAAAGTTTTAAAAAACAAGAGGAAAACAACCTCTCTTTTTATCAATTAGTTCTTAAAATGAATAGTTGTAGCACAAAAAATAGAGGAAGAAAAAATAGTATAAAAACCAATAAAAATAAAATTGTAGTAAACAATAAACTCGTTACTTTAAAATAAAACAAAAAATGAAAAATATAATCAGTTTAATAATCGTAATAGGGATTTTTGTTTTAATCGGATTAAAACTAAAAGTCAATAAAGAAATTGTAAAAAATAGAATTTACATCTATGATAAGGAAAAGCCTATTAAAGTTTTTGCTCAGAAAATAGAAAAAAAACAAATTGAATATAAGCAACAATTTACCGGTAGTTTTGATGCCGATAAAGAGGTTAGGGTAAATGCAGATGTGGCAGGAGGAATTACTAAATTTTATGTAGATGAAGGAACAAAAGTACGAAAAGGACAACCGTTAGTAAAATTAGATGAAAGTTTATTAAAAACACAATTAAACCAAATAAATGTACAAATAGAAACTCTTGAAAAAGACTTAAAACGATACCAAGTTTTGGCTGAAGCAGATGCAATTCCGGGTGTTAAATTAGAAAAAGTACAACAAGGTTTAAAAACAGCAAATTCGCAAAAACAAAGTATTTTAATTAAGTTACAAAAAACAACTGTCAGAGCACCGTTTAGTGGTGTGGTAACTAAAAAGTTTCAAGAAGTAGGAGCCTTTGCAGCTCCCGGAGTTCCTTTGGTGATGTTAACTAATATTGGAGATTTAAAATTCACTATTAATGTACCGGAAAGAAATTTATCCCTTTTTAAAAAAGGAAAAGAATTTAAAATTCAGGTTGATGTATATCCCGATTTAAATCTTAAAGGAAAAATTATCAGAGTAGGTAATAAAGGAAATATGAGTAATAATTTTCCTATTCAGTTTCTGGTAAAAAACACTTCCGGAAAGAAAATAAAAGCCAATATGTTTGGTCGCGTAATTATTGAAGAAAAAGGAAATAAACCAGCTATTATCATTCCGGCAAGAGCAATTGTAGGCTCCGAAATTCAACCAAAAATTTATAAAATAGAAAACGGAAAAGCAAAATTAACCGATATTATTATTGCTAGTAGATTTGAAGATAAAATCATTGTAGCAAAAGGATTAAAAGAAGGAGATGTTGTTGTAACCAGCGGATTTATAAACTTGTTTGATGGAGCAAATGTGGTTGTTAATTAGTGAATAATGAATAATGAAAAGTGAAAAATTTAAAAAATAACTAGAAAGAAAACAAATTTTTCATTTATCACTTTTAATTAAAAAAAGATGAACATAACAGAAATTTCAATAAAAAGACCATCACTAATCATCGTATTGTTTAGTGTGCTTACATTGTTTGGGTATATTGGCTATAAAAACCTGAGCTATGAGCTGATGCCCGATTTTAATCAACCGGTAGTGGTGATAAAAACCATTTACCCCGGAGCTGAACCACAAGAGGTAGAGACTTCAGTTTCTAGAAAAATAGAAGATGCTCTGTCTAACCTTGAAGGTGTGGATTATTTAGTAACAAAATCTCTACCTAATGCATCGGTTATCATTGCAAATTTAGATTATGGTACCGATTTAGATAAAGCAATGCAAGAGGCTCAACGTTATATCGATAACATTAAAAAAGATTTACCCGAAGAAATTTTATCTCCTGTAATGAGTAAGGTTTCTCCAAATGATTTACCAATCATGTCGATAAGTGCAACCGCCGATCTTCCTGCAACTGAGTTTTATCAAAAAATGGTAGATGATTATTTACCTCAAATACAGCAAATTAAAGGTGTTGCCGAAATTACTATTTTAGGTGGTGAGGAACGCGAAATCCAAGTAAAATTAGATCAAGAACGATTAAAACAAAACGGACTAACTATTGCACAAGTAGTACAAGCCGTAAATATGTCAGGTAAAGACATTCCTGCCGGAAATATACAATCGGATACTGAAAGTAATTCAGTTAGAATAATTGGTAAATTTAAAAACATTGAAGATATCGAAAATGTACAAGTAGGTATGAAACAACCCGGAAGTCCGATTTACCTTAAAGATGTAGCTGCTGTTGTAGATGGTATTAAAGAAATAGAATCGGTAAGTAGATATAACGGTAAAAACGGAATAGGTTTATTACTTAAAAAACAAGGTGATGCTAATGCAGTTGACGTGTCTAAAGCTGTTAGAGAGCGTTTCGATATAATTAAAAAAAACAATCAAAAAGACAAAGTAGAATTTGTAATTGCCGATGATAGTACCGATAATACTATTGCCGCCGTAGATAGTGTGGTACACGATTTAATTTTAGCAGTAATTTTAGTTTCTATTATTATGTTGTTATTTCTACGCAGTTTTAGAAACTCCTTAATTGTATTAATTGCTATTCCTACTTCGTTAGTTACTGCTTTTGGTGCAATGTGGATTTTAGGTTATACCTTAAATTTAATGACTCTTTTGGCAATGTCCTTAATTATTGGAATTTTAGTTGATGATGCAACAGTAGTATTAGAAAATATTCAACGGCATTTAGATATGGGAAAACCAAAAGAAAAAGCCGCTTTAGAAGGAAGAATGGAAATAGGTTTCTCAGCGATATCTATTACATTAGTAGATGTTGTAGTATTTTTACCGATTCTATTTTTACAAGTTTTTGTTGCCGATATGTTAAAGCAATTTTCGGTAGTAGTTATTGTTTCTACCTTAACCTCTTTATTGGTAGGTTTTACACTTACTCCTTGGCTTGCATCTAGAATTGGTAAAAAAGAAGACCTAAAACCAACTAATTTCTTTAATAAATTTTTATTGTGGTTTGAAAAACAATTAGATAGTTTTATCAATTGGTATGGCAATCAATTGAGATGGGTTTTAAACCATAAGTTAATTTTTGGAGGTATTATTTTAATCTTGGCAATTCTAACCGGAGCAATAATGAAACAAGGCATTATTGGTAAAGAGTTAATTGCAACAGGAGATCAAGGTAAATTTCGGTTAAATTTAGAATTTGATAAATCTGTATCGATAAAAGAAAACAATATATTATCACAAAAAGTAGAAGATTTTATTTTACATCAACCGGATGTTTCTACCGTTTTCTCTAATATTGGAGGACCAAGTACAGGTATTGGTAGTGTCGGTTTAGGTTCGCCAAATAAAACGGAATTTACTATTCAGTTAAAACCGGCAGAAGAGCGTAACGCTCAACCAACCGAAGAATATATGAAAGACTTGCGAGAAGTGTTGCAAGATAAATATCCACAAGCAAAATACTCTATGGCAGCATTAGGTTTAATTCCTAGAACAGCTCCAATTGAGTTAACATTAAGCGGAAGTAATTTAAAACAAGTAATGGAAACCGCTAATAAACTCAAAGATGTTGTAGAAACTATTCCGGGAGCAGACAACGTGCAATTATCTGTACAAGAGGGAAGTCCCGAATATCGAATTATTCCAAATCAAGATAAAATGCAACGATTAGGATTAAATACTGCATATGTAGGCATGGCGATTCGTACAGCTTTAACCGGTAATGATGATGCAACAATGACCGAAAACGGAGTAGAATATCCGGTTCGTGTTTGGTTTGATGATATTGATCGAAAAAATTATGAAAGTTTAAAAAATATCACAATTGTAAACCCAAAAGGAATGCCGATTAAGCTATCACAAATAGCAAATATTGTACAAAGTGAATCACCATCGTTATTAGAACGAAAAGACAGACAACCGGCAGTTACTATAACAGCCGAAGCTCTAGGTGTGCCATCCGGAACAGTTGCCGATAATGTAGTGAAATATATTAATGAAAACCCGTTACCGGAAGGAATGCAAATGACTTGGGGAAGTGATATTAAAAGACAAAACGATAGTTTTGGAGCCTTGGGTTCGGTATTATTAATTTCTTTTATCTTAATTTACCTAATTATGGTTGCTTTATATGATAGTTTTGTGTATCCGTTTGTGGTGTTATTTTCTATTCCTGCAGCAATTATAGGAGCCTTGTTAGCACTTAACTTATCACTTAGTAATTTAAGTTTATTTGCTT
>JALSLI010000181.1 GCA_026988395.1 Flavobacteriaceae bacterium
GTGCCACTTCCTCCGGCTAATATGATTCCTTTCATCTGTGTTGGATATTTTTACAAATATAGTGAATTTCTGTTTTTTGGATAGAACTATATTGACACGAAGTTATAAACACACCCCTGCCCCTCTCTAGAAGGAAGTTTTACCTCTATTGTAGAGGAAATTTATCTTTTTGATAGGTGGTTTATTTTTGCAAGTAAAATATTATTAACTATTGTGAAAAAGACACACCCCTGCCCCTCTCTAGAGCGGAATTTTACCTCTATTATTATAGAAGAAATTTATCTTTTTGATAGGTGGTTTGTTTTTGCAGGTTAAACATTATGAACTATTGTAAAAAAGACACACCCCTGCCCCTCTCAAGAGGGGAGTTTTACCTCTATTGTAGAGGAAATTTATCTTTTTGATAGGTG
The DNA here is from genome assembly GCA_026988395.1 of Flavobacteriaceae bacterium. GTDB lineage: Bacteria > Bacteroidota > Bacteroidia > Flavobacteriales > Flavobacteriaceae > S010-17. The sequence continues at coordinate 411 of JALSLI010000181.1, forward strand.
GTTTATTTTGTAAATTATTTTCAACTATTGTGAAAAGACACACCCCTGCCCCTCTCTAGAGGGGAGTTTTGCCTCTATTTATGAGAATACTTATCTTGTTTAAGTACGTTTTTAGATTATTTAAAGTATTAATAAACTTATATTAATAGCATTAGGCTAAAATATGATAAATTAATGTTTAATATAAATAAGACAGGGAACCTCAATACGTACAGCAGTCCCCTCTCCGAGAGGGGTTAGGGGTGTGTTTGCTGTTTAAATTTTGGAGTTTGTCGGTTTTGTGAAAAGACACACCCCTGCCCCTCTCTAGAGGGGAGTTTCGTATCTCTTTTTTGAGAAGTTTTATCTTTTTTGATGGATGTTTTTATCTATGTAATATAAACTTTTAAAACCAAACATAAAATAATTAATTTGTAAAACCCTCAAATAGTTTTGGAAGAATCTGCTACCAAACGATCGATTTCATTTAATTCTTCTTTGGTTAAATCGCGCCATTTGCCAACAGGAATGTCTAATGTTACATTCATTATCCGTACCCTTTTTAACTTTGTTACATTGTAACCTAAATATTCGCTCATTCTACGGATTTGTCTGTTTAATCCTTGAGTTAAAATAATTCTGAAAGTATATTTTCCTAATTTTTCTACTTTACATTTTCTGGTTACCGTATCTAAAATAGGCACACCATTTTGCATTTTCTCAACAAATTCCGATGTAATAGGTTTATCTACTTTTACAATATATTCTTTTTCGTGATTGTTTCTTGCTCGCAAAATTTTGTTAACAATATCGCCATCATTGGTTAAAAAAATTAATCCTTCGCTGGGTTTGTCTAATCTACCTATCGGAAAAATACGTTTGGGATAATTGATATAATCAATAATATTGTCTTTTTCTACTCTGGTGTCTGTGGTACAGACAATTCCTACAGGTTTATTAAACGCAATATAAACCGGCTTTTCTTTGGATTTCTGAATTAACTTTCCGTTAACACGTATTTCATCGGTTGGTAACACTTTTGTACCTAATTCCGGTATTTTACCGTTTATGGTTATTTTTCCGGTTTGCAAGAGTTTATCGGCTTTTCTTCTGGAACAAAATCCGACTTCACTTAAATATTTATTTATTCTGGTTTCTTGCATTATTTTGTTGCCATTACCGAAATTTCTACATTTACATATTTAGGTAAATTAGCCACTTCCACAGTTTCACGTGCAGGTGCTGTTTCGTTATTAAAATAACTTCCATATACTTGATTTACCTCTGCAAAATTATGCATATCCGATAAAAAAATAGTCGTTTTAAAAACATTTTCAAAAGTCATATTTACCTCTTTTAAAATCGCCTTGATATTTTCCATTACTTGCTTGGTTTCGACTTTAATAGAATCTTGTATTAATTCATTTGTTTGTGGATTAATCGCTATTTGTCCGCTGGTATATAAAACATCACCTATTAAAACTGCTTGACTATATGGACCTATAGGTGTCGGAGCTTCTTTGGTTTGAATAATTACTTTTTTCATCTTATTAACTTTTTAGAATAATTTTTTATCCGGTATTTTGTTTTGATCGTATTTTAAATCACTTAAAGTGGCGGCTTTAACGCCAATAAAGAAATAATACGATGCATTATTGCCAAAAGGTGTCCAAGAAAAACTCATCCGCCAACTATCTAAATCGCGTTTAAAACCAATACGCGTATAAGATAAACCTTTTTGTTTAAAATCGTAACCTGAACTAAAATTAATATCCCATTTTGGGGTGAGTTCCAGACTTCCGTTAAAACGGAGGGTATTTCTATTTATTTCACTTTCACGTTTTATATTAGAGTATCCAATATTGTAATCCAAACTTAAACGCCAAGGTATTTTTGCGTGAAATAATTCTACTTTTTTCGTTTTTTTCTCTTTGGAAACTTCTTTTGTTTGTTCGCGATTTCCTATTTTGGAACCAAATTGATCATCTACATCTTGGTTGTTTTTTTCTTTATCGTCCTTTTTCTTATCCTTAGAAAAAGTTTTATTAGACAAACTATATCTTGCTGTTATACTTGCATTGGTTAAACGAAATAAACTTCCTCCATTATTAATGTTAAATGTATTGTATTTATTTCCGTTTACATCGATAGCATAAGGGTCTAATGAAGCTCCAAAATTTAAGTTTAAATCTTCAAATAATTTAGTAGAAGCAGTAACGGCAATAGGTCGCCAATTTAAACTATCAGCTTCTAGATTATAACTGGTTGAAAAATCCAAATTATTTAACAATCGTATTTTTTTATATTTTACCTCGGTGCTGTCTTTAGATGCAATTTTAGCTTCAAACAAGTTACGAAGCGTAAACGATACACTTTGACTAACCGTTCTTCCGGGAGCACCAAAAACGCCTCCGTCAAAAGGAGAAAAAGTTTCGTAATTACCTAAAATATCTTTCTGTACCACATCGTAATAAAAACTAAAATCCGGTGCGTAACCGTAAGATGTTGATAAATCCATTTTGTGTCTAATGGCTTTTAATCTTCCTTTTTTAAATTGAAACAATCCATATAGAGTTGTTGCAGCACTCACATTTCCGCGATATGTTCTATATGATTTAAAACCGGAAATCGTATCGGTAATAACTGTTGCTGTTGTTGGATCCCATTTTTTTTCGATTGTTTTTAGATACCAAACCTCTTTATAGCTTGCACTTGGAGAAATATTAATATATTTTAAAGCCTTAAAAGAAGTTCCTAACGAAATATTGTGTTGCATTCCGGATTTTGCCTTATCGAACATTCCCGATTTAAATAATTCTTGATCATTAGTAACGATATTGTTTTGCAATTGCATAGCATAGGTTAATCCTAATTTATGAAAAGCATTTTTCTTGGCTCCGTCTTTAGGTGCAAAAGGGAAAATACGATCCATATTAACACTTACATTGGGCAATGTCATATTAATAACATCGTTATTTGTATTTTGCGAATGTGTTAAAGCAACATTCATATTAAACGGCGTATTCACAAAATTTTGAAAATACGAAATAGATGAACTCAAATTGTTATCTAAAAAATGATTGGTGCTTAATTCGTTTAAAGAATTTCTGTAAAATTTACTCGAACCAAAATTTACCGATGCCGAAAAACGAGAATTCGGACTTGCCTTTTGGTCTTGACTGTGTTGCCACGAAATGTTAAAATTAGTTGATTTTGAATAATCAGAAAGTCCTCGCTGACCTCTAATTAAATTTTCATATCTAAAGCTAAACCTCCCGTTAAAACGGTAACGCTTCCTGTACGATGACGCTGCTCTAAAACCCCATGATCCGTTGGTATAAACATCTCCTGTTAAAGCCAAATCGAGATAATCGTTAATGGCAAAATAAAACCCTCCGTTTTGCATGAAATATCCTTGACGGTTATCTCCCCAAGTTGGCAATAAAATTCCGGATGCTCTTCCTTTTGTTAAAGGAACATAGAAAAACGGAAAAATAATTGGCGTTGGTACATCGGCTAAGTATAACTGACTTTTACCGCCAACAACCTTTTTATTAGGAATTACCTTAATATTATTAACACCTATAAAATAATCTCTTTTTTTCTTTTTGGAAGTAGTAATTTCGGCACGATTCATATAAATAGTCGAATCATTCTCTCGTTTTGTCATTAGAGCGTGAATAAGCATCCCTTCTTGCTCGGTATCTACATTAAAAATTACGGCTTTTTTTGTTTTAAAATTATAAATGAGTGAATCTTGTTCGGATTCTTGGGCTCCTTGTTTAAAAACCGGACGTTGCGTATAAACACCACTTGTATCCACAATTCCTTTTGCGTAAGCTAAATTACGCTTATAATCAATAATAATAATACCGGATTTTAACTCAATATCTTTATAATACAATTCGGCTTGATTGTATAAGGTTGCGATTTTCTTAACAAAATTATTGTCTTTATAATCTTTTGCTTTGTCTCTAATAACATCCTCTAAACGCTCTTTTGGTAATTTAACAGAATCCGTTTTAACCGAATCCCTTGCTATTACCAACGAGTCGTTTTTTACCTTTGGTAATGTCTTTATTTTTTGTACTTTTCGCTTAAGCTGAATCTCTTGACTAGCAACAAAATGAATTCCTATAAGGGGAAATAAAAAAACAAAAAGTATGTTATTATATCTTGTACGCAATTTTTTAAATTGTATTTTTGTATTTATTTTTTAAATGGCAAAGTTTTTGACTATTCATTTACAAGGCCAAAAATAACTAAAATTAACGGATGATATCGAAACAAAATATTAAAATTTACTTAAAGCGTAAATCTATAAACATATTAGTAATTCAAAGATTACTTTTAATCCCTGTATTCCTTATTTTTATATCAAGTGTCGCACAAAACTCCAAATTTACAGTAGTTTTAGATGCAGGTCACGGAAAAAAAGATCCGGGAACTACAGGTACAAACCGCTACAAAACTTATGAAAAGGATATTGCTCTTGGTGTTGTATTGGAAATTGGAAAATTATTGCAAAACGACAACGATATCAAAACCATTTATACCAGAAAAAAAGATGTATTTATTCCGCTGCATAAAAGAGGTGATATTGCCAATAAAGCAGATGCCGATCTTTTTGTATCCATTCACTGTAATTCAGCTGTTACCAATGCATACGGAACGACAACCTATGTTTTAGGTATGGGAAAAACTGCCAAAAACTTTGAACTTTCCAAACGTGAAAATGATGTAATTCTTTTGGAAGATGATTATGAAAAACATTATGATTATGATCCTAACTCGCAAGAATTTATCATAGGTTTACGTCTAATGCAAGAAGATTATCAAGATAAAAGTATTGAGTTTGCTCAGATTGTACAACATAAATTTAAAACTGTGGCAAAACGAAAAGACCGTGGCGTAAATCAAGGAAATCTTGCGGTTTTATATGATTCGTATATGCCAAGTGTTTTAATTGAAATCGGTTTTTTAACCAATAAAATTGAAGAAGCCTATCTGCACTCCAAAAAAGGACAAAAAGCCATTGCTAAAGCGATATACAGTGCAATAAAAACATACAAAAAAAGACTGGAAGACAATAGTGTTTCTGATGGAACAGCTAAACAAACTCCTGCTATTGAAACAAATGTAAAAAATGTAATGTCTAATAGCTATTATACCATACAAATTGCTACAAGTAGAAATGAAATCGAAACAAAACCTTACAATTTTAAAAACCTTAAAGACGTAACCAGAAAAAAAGTAGGTTCAGTTTACAAATATTATTACGGTAAAACAACCGATTTGAGTGAAGCACGAAAAATGCAAAAAGAAATTATGCCACTTTTTAGAGATGCTTTTATTAAAAAGTTTACAGAAAAAGTTACTGTACAAGAGACTATTGAAACTATTGATAAACCAAAGAAAAATAAGAATGAACGTATTTTTGAAGGAATTGATTTTAAAGTACAGATATCATCCAGTCCTAAAAAAATACCTACCAAATCTTATAATTTTAAAGGTTTATCTCCTATCGAAGCCATAAAAATTGGCAGTATTTATAAGTATTATTATGGCAAAACATCTGATTTTAACAAAATTAAAAAAATGCGTAAGCAAGCTGTAGCAAAAGGATACAAAGGAGCTTTTATTGTTGCTATTAAAAATGGTAAACGTGTTTCTGTTAGCCGTGTTTTAAAGGGCTTGGAGTAACGTCTATTACCAAAAAAAAATAGTACTGAAAATATTATTTCAGCACTATTCTTATAAATAGTTGTTAAATCCAAACTTATTATTTATCGCATTGCAGTACCTGTTGGAAGACTTCCTAAATTAGGTTGCATCATATATGTTACATGATCTACAGCATCGGTAGGTATCATCCCTAATAATGGTTTCATCGCAAAAGGTTTTGCATCATTATCCGGGTCTGGCTCAACTGAAATCACTGCTGTTTTCCCTGCTAAATCCAAAGGAAAAGTCATACCATTTGGCGGATTGTTTAAAAAATCTTCTCCCGGAAAAAATCCATCATTGCCGTTTGGCATTCCCAAAGGCATACTTCCACTATATCCGTTGAATTCATCAGTTGCATTCACGTTTGTAAATTTCCCTGTTGTTATTGGCATACCATTTACCACGACCCATCCTTCGTTTTTCCATCCTGCCGGTAGCATTGGCAAAGTTAAACCTGTTAAAGGTGGCTGCATACTATTTGGTAAATCTAAGAACCAAATTCCGCTGTTTTCATTGGTATCTGCACCGTTTGTTGGAGTGGCTAAAATGTATTTTCCTTGAACGGAAGAAAAATCAGCTATAATCGCGGTTGTTAAAGATGCTGAATTACCAACAAAATCTCCTACTAAAATTTTACTTGCCGAAGGCATTGGATCTGAATCATTAGCAGGTTCAATGGTTAAAACAAATTTACTTGCATTCTCTAAATCATTAGCAGAAACCGTGAAATTCTGCACTGTTGAAACAGCAGAAAATGTACCGGTACTTACCGGATTTCCATTAACAATAAGCCAACCTTCATAAACAAAATTATTACCCAATTCTTCTACATTTTGAAGGTTTACTTGTAAGGTTTTGGTCTGCGGCTCATCATCATTTTGATTACAAGATTGTAATTGAAATAAAATAGTACACACAAAAATTGTTTTTAAGATACTTTTCATAATAGATATATTTAATTATTTATTACAAAAGTATGCAGACAAAGTTCCCTGAAATGTTAGCTATCTAACAGTTTGCCCTTTTTAATAAGAATTTCTTTTCTGGCAAAGGAAATAATTTCTTGCTCTTTTAATTCATTTAATACAATATTTAATGATGGTCTGCTTGCCCCTATCAAACAAGCAATTTCTTTTTGTGTATAAGGATGTTTTATCAAAGTATCACCATTCAATAATTTTTTACCGTAATCTTGTTTTAATTCCGATAAAAATTCAATCGTTCTTTGTTTTACATCTTTAAATAATAAAATTTCTAGACGTCTTTCTAATTTTTTGATCCGAAAATTAATTAGTTTATAGAAATTTAAGGAAAAAGATTTATTATCTTTTAGTAGATTTTGTAAAGTATCTA
>JALSLI010000182.1 GCA_026988395.1 Flavobacteriaceae bacterium
ATAAGAACTTTTATCCATTCGGAAGGAAGGGATTTTATTCCCTTTCTTTTGAAAAAATAAATCTAATCTCTAAGCCTCGAAAAAAGTTGCATTTATTACTTGAATTTAAGTTATCAATAAAACCAAATGCGATTAGTATTTTAATACTTTAAATTCAATACTCGAATCGGTAAAAATTGTATGAGTTTGCGATTTAAAATCACTTTCATTGGCTTTGTAAATGTTTTCCACAAAAGTTTGCGGATTCAAATCAATTAAAGGAAACCAAGTACTTTGGATTTGCACCTGAATTTTATGTCCTTTTTTAAAGGTATGAAACACATCTTGTAAAGTGAAATTTACCGGCGTTTTTTTATTTGGCACAAAGGCTTCCGGAAACTCAAAACTATTTCTAAATCGTCCGCGCATCACTTCACTTCTAACCAACAAATGGTAATTACTCATTTTTAAATGTGATTGCATTTCTTTGTTATTTTCCGGCTCATTATTTGGATGAACATCGATAATTTTAACAATCCAATCTGTATCAGTTCCGGTAGTAGCAACTTGTAATTTAGCAGTTAAATCACCTATCATCGTCACATCTTCTGTTAAAATTGGTGTCTCAAAAGTTAAAACATCTGGCCTTCGTGATGCAAAACGTTGGTCATCGGTCATATACTTTCTTGGTGTAAACACTGTTTTTATATCCTCTGAATATGGTACGGGATGTTTCACATCACTTATAAATTTAATCTCTTTTAATGTTTGTTTTGTATTTGTTAATTTCTGATTATCAGATAAAAACATTGTTCTTTTTACAACGTTTTTTGGTGGCCAACTATCGTACTTTTTCCATTGTTTATTTCCGGTATCAAAGACATACGCTTCGGGCAAACCGGAATTTTTATCTCCATTCTCTTTAAGGAAATGATGAAAAAATTTGGTTTCTATTTCCTTTTGAAAAAACAGTGAAATCGAATCGCCAAAATAATAATTCCCAACAGCATTTCTCGCTTTATCTCTTGCCCAACCACCGTGATCCCAAGGACCAAAAACCAAAGTATTATAATTATTAGGATTGTTTTTTTCTATTTTTTTATACGATGCCAAAGGACCGTACAAATCTTCTGCATCAAAAAAACCACCAACAAACATTGTTGTTACTGTTGGATTGATATTTTTTAGATGCGGAATAATGTTTTTGCTTTGCCAAACAGAATCGTAATTAGGATGATTAATAATTTCTTTCCAAAAATAATCATCTATTGTATTTGTTTCCTTAGCTGTTTTGCTGTGTTCAAAAAACGAATTTAATTTCTTTAACGGTGTGTGTTTTAACAAAAAATCATATTGATCTTGTGTTTTCATATCCGGAAACTGATACCAAGCAGTATCAGTTGGTTGGTTTTTAAAAGTACCGAACAGCGATATTGCTCTAAAATAACTGAGTAAAAAAGCTCCGTTATGATGAAAATCATCAAAGAAAAAATCGGCAATACATGCTTGTGGCGAAGCTGCTTTTAAAGCAGGATGTGCATCAATGGTAGAAACAGTAGCATAATGTCCGGGATACGAAATTCCCCAAGTACCAACTTTTCCGTTATTATTTGGTACATTTTTTACCAACCAATCTATCGTATCATAAGTATCAGTAGATTCATCAGATTGATTTGGTTTTTTATTAGTAACAATAGCACGCATATTATCGTAAACTCCTTCGCTCATCCATCTACCGCGAACATCTTGATACACCACAATATAACCTTCGTGCATCATAAATTTATTGGGTGCAATCTTTGTTCTAAATTTATCTTCACCGTAAGGTCTGCAACTATAAGGTGTTCTTTGTAATAAGATAGGATATTTTTTACTTGTATCTTTTGGCGAATAAATAGAAGTAAACAGCTTTACTCCATCACGCATGGTAATTCTAACCTCTTGCTTGGTATAATGATTAGCTACATAATTAGTTGTACTTTTGATTTTTTCCGTTTTCGGAAGTGACTTACAACTTATAACAGCCACAAATACATACAGAAAAACTATGGAAATAGAAATTTTCTTATATCTCATTTTTAGTGAATTTTTCACCCTTTATAAATACACTTTTTATTTTATCCATTCCAAAATGATATGGAATGGAAGTGTACGAATAAATAGGTTTGGTTAATATTAGGTTCGCTAATTTTCCTTTGGTTATTGAGCCTACTTTATCAGAAACATTCATTGCATAAGCAGCATTTATTGTTGCCGCATTTATCGCTTCCTCAGGAGTCATTTTCATTTTTATACAAGCGGTTGCTACGACTAAATTCATATTTCCGGAAGGTGTAGATCCGGGATTATAGTCGGTTGCCAAAGCAAAAGGCAGATTATTGTCTATTATTTTGCGTGCCGGCGTGTACGGAATAGACAAGAAGAAAGAACAACCCGGAAGTGCAACAGGCATGGTTTTACTATTCTTTAAAATCGAAATGTCCTCATCTGTTAAAATTTCTAAATGATCTACCGACAAAGCATCATATTTAACACCAACAGCTACACCACCGATAGTGGTAAATTGATTTACATGAATTTTAGGTTGCAATCCGTATTTTTGAGCTGCTTTTAATATATATTCGGTATCGGCAACCGAAAAATAATCGGTTTCACAAAAAACATCTATAAATTCGGCTAAATTTTCTTTGGCAACTTCCGGTAAAATTTCATTTACTACTAAATCTAAATATGCTTGTTTATTTTCTTTAAATCCTTGCGGAACAGCATGAGCACCAAGAAAAGTTGATTTAATTTCTATTGGATAATTTTCTTTTAATTTTTTAATCACACGCAACATTTTAAGCTCGGCTTCTTTGGTTAATCCGTAACCTGATTTTATCTCAATTGCTCCTGTACCTAAGGCAATTGCTTCTTCTAAACGGTTTTTACTTTGCTCATAAAGCGACTCAAAAGACGTTTGTTGTAAACGTTTAGCGGAGTTTAAAATACCTCCTCCTCTACTGGCAATTTCTTCATAAGATAGACCTTTAATTCTATCTACAAATTCATCTTCACGATTTCCGGCATAGACCAAATGCGTATGCGAATCTACCCAAGTTGGCATAACGATACGACCTGTTGCATCGATTATTTTTTTATCCTTATCGGAAGGAGTATCTTCCATTTTACCATAATCTTTAATAATACCATCTTCAATTAAAAGAAAAGCATTTTTAATTACCGGTAAATTTTTCATATCCTTTCCTTTAATGACAGAAACAGGAACATCTCTAACTTGTATTAATTCTTTTATATTTATAAAGAGAGTTTTCATTTTTTAAATTATTATATTTTAGCTTAAAAGTCCTTAGGCTTTATTTTACAGAGTTATACCATTTTTTTTAAACAGTAAGAAATACAAGGAGTTGTTTAAGAATTTCATATAGAAACATAAAAAGAGACCTAAATATCCATTCAAAGCTCAGCATTTATAACTCATGAATCTATAATCCTAAATCATCCAGCAAATCGTCTTCTACTATATTTGGCAGTGTTATTTTGAGGTTTGGCGTGCGTTGCATTTCACGTTTCGCTGCAAAAAGAGCTTCTTTATTTCTTGCCCAGCTTCTTCTGGCAATACCATTATTTACATCGTAAAAAAGCATGCTTTTTAAACGTTCCTCAGCTTCTTTTGTCCCGTCTAATAACATCCCGAAACCACCGTTTATCACTTCTCCCCAGCCTACACCTCCACCGTTATGGATGGAAACCCAAGTTGCTCCTCTAAAACTATCTCCAATAACATTATGGATTGCCATATCTGCCGTAAACTGACTGCCATCGTAGATATTAGAAGTTTCCCTGTAAGGCGAATCCGTTCCGCTGACATCGTGATGATCACGACCAAGTACAACAGGACTGATAATTCCTTCCGCAACAGCATCATTAAAAGCTTTTGCTATTTTCATTCTACCTTCGGCATCTGCATATAAAATACGAGCTTGCGAACCAACAACCAACTTATTTGCTTTTGCATTGCGAATCCAAGTTATATTATCTTGCATTTGCAATTGGATTTCTTTTGGTGCAGATTTCATAATTTCTTCTAACACATCACCTGCAATTTCGTCGGTTTTATCTAAATCTTCCGGCTTTGCCGAGGTACAAACCCAACGGAATGGTCCGAAACCGTAATCAAAACACATAGGACCTAAAATATCTTGCACATACGATTTGTATTTAAAATCAATGCCGTTTTCTGCCATAATATCGGCTCCTGCTCGCGATGCTTCCAATAAAAAGGCATTACCATAATCAAAAAAATAAGTATCTTTTGCTGCGTGTCTATTAATTGCTGTAGCTTGTCGTTTTAATGAATTTTGCACTTTTTCTTTAAAAATTTCCGGCTCTTCACGTATAAGTCTATTAGCTTCTTTGTAAGAAACACCAACCGGATAATAACCGCCGGTCCACGGAATATGAAGAGATGTTTGATCGGAACCTACATGGACAAAAATATCTTCTTCATCAAATTTTTCCCATACCTCCACCACGTTACCTATATATGCTATGGAAATTACTTCTTTATTTTTCTGAGCTTGTTTAACACGATTTATCAAATCGTTTATATCTTCGGTTAAGACATCCACCCATCCTTGCTCGTGTCGCTTTTTGGCGGCTTTTTCGTTTACTTCGGCGATGACCGTAATACAGCCTGCAATATTTCCGGCTTTTGGTTGAGCTCCACTCATACCTCCTAAACCGGATGTTAAGAATATTTTACCGGCTGGCGAATCATCTTCTTTTAAAATTTTTCTGAAAGCGTTCATCACCGTAATTGTTGTACCGTGTACGATACCTTGCGGACCTATATACATATACGAACCTGCTGTCATTTGTCCGTATTGCGTAACACCAAGAGCGTTAAAACGCTCCCAATCATCGGGTTTTGAGTAGTTTGGCACCATCATTCCGTTAGTAACCACCACTCTTGGTGCATCTTTAGAGGAAGGAAACAAACCCATTGGATGCCCGGAATACATATGTAAGGTTTGTTCATTAGTCATTGTTGCCAAATATTGCATTGTTAGCAGATATTGTGCCCAATTTTGAAAAACAGCACCGTTTCCGCCATAAGTAATTAATTCTTCCGGATGTTGAGCTACAGCAGGATTTAAGTTATTCTGAATCATATGCATTATAGCTGCTGCTTGTATAGATTTATGCGGATATTCTTCTATCGGTCTGGCATAAAAATCGTAATTTGGCTTAAATCGATACATATAAATACGACCGTATTCTTTTAACTCGTTTGCAAATTCTTCTGCCAATTCTTTATGCCATTTTTTAGGAAAATAGCGTAAAGCATTTTTAATGGCTAATTTTTTTTCTTGATGAGATAAAATATCTTTTCGTTTAGGAGCGTGATTTACATCTTTTGCATAAGCTCTTTTTGGTGGTAATTCTTGAGGTATTCCTTGTAAAATTTGTTCTTTAAACGTCATTACTTGTTTGCTTTGAATTTCTTTTTTTGAATAGTTTCAAATTTACATTAAAAAAAACAATTTTATAAAAAAAGGTTCTGAAAAAAATAACAGAACCTTTAAAATTTATTTTTAAATACCATTTAAATTTACTCCACTACCATATTGTGATATACATTTTGCACATCATCATCTTCTTCGAGACGTTCTAATAATTTTTCGACATCTTTTTGTTGGTCTTCGGGTAATTTTTTGGTTGTGGTAGGTATTCGTTCAAAACCGGAAGAAAGTATTTCAATTTCATTATCTTCTAAATATTTTTGGATGTTCCCAAATTGTTCAAAGGGAGCGTAAATATGAATTCCTTCTTCATCTTCAAAAACTTCTTCTACTTCAAAATCGATTAATTCGAGTTCTAATTCCTCTAAATCAATATCTTCTTTTTTAGCAATTCTAAAATTACAGGTACGATCAAAAAGAAATGCTACCGAACCTGATGTTCCGAAATGGCCATCACATTTATTAAAAGCGGCTCTAACATTTGCTACAGTACGATTATTATTATCGGTTGCTGTTTCTACTAAAATTGCAATTCCGTGTGGTGCGTAACCTTCAAACAAGACTTCTTTATAATTTGCCGTATCTTTATCGGATGCTTTTTTAATTGCACGAATTACATTATCCTTTGGCATATTTGCTGCCTTCGCATTTTGGATAACGGCTCTTAATCTTGCATTGGTTTCGGGATTAGGCCCACCTTCTTTAACGGCCATTACAATATCTTTACCTATACGTGTAAACGTTTTAGCCATTGCTGACCAACGTTTCATTTTTCTAGCTTTTCTAAATTCAAATGCTCTTCCCATATTCTTTCTCTTTTTACCAGTCTTCTCCGGCTTGTTCTTTTAAATCTGCTACAAAAGCTCTAATATCAGCAATATTCATTTTATTATCAGGCTCTAGCATGTTAGATAATAAATAATTAAGACTTTCTTCTGGATTAATCTCTACTTCTTCTTTTTCTATTTCAATGATGTTACCATCTGCATCTTCAATTGGTTCATCTTCCGGAATAGCAACATTAAAAGTACCATTTTTTTCTATGTGCTGGTATGTTAAGCGTATCACCTTTGCCAAAAGAGGCTGGTTTTCATCAACTACAATTTTACGAAGTGCTTTAAAATCTTCAGAAATACCTCTTGTAATGCCATTTTTGGTGATATCCTCTTTTATTCCTTTGATAATTGTGTAATACTTGGAGTTATTCAATTTCTTTTATTTTTTGGTTATACTGCAAAGATAAAAGAATTCACAAAATAAATGCAAATAGCGAAATATTATTTTTCTATAATGACATTATTAAATATGCATATCGTGTTAGATGTTAGAAAGTATCCTAACAAAAAAACCGTAAAATTTAAAATAATTTTACGGCTTTTTATCTATTAATCATTATGAATCACTCATAATTTGAATTCATCACGCTCTTACATCATTCCCGGCATTCCTCCCATTGGAGGCATTGCTCCGGCGGCAGGTGCATCTTCTTTGATGTCGGTTAATGCACAAGCTGTGGTTAAAATCATTCCGGCAACGGATCCTGCATTTTCTAAAGCAACACGAGTTACTTTTTTAGGATCTATAATTCCGGCTTTTAACATATCTACATATTCGCCTGTTTTGGCATTATAACCAAAATCTTTTTTACCTTCTAATACTTTTGAAACCACTACAGAGCCTTCACCTCCCGCGTTTTCAACAATCTGACGCAAAGGTTCTTCTACTGCTCTTTCTACTATTTTAATCCCGGTTTCTTCATCAAAGTTTTCCGGTTTTAATTTTGATAAAACGGATTTTGCTCTAACTAAAGCTACACCACCTCCGGCAACGATACCTTCTTCAACAGCTGCTTTTGTAGCATTTAATGCATCTTCAACACGATCTTTCTTTTCTTTCATCTCAACCTCACTGGCGGCTCCAACATATAAAACAGCTACACCACCTGCTAATTTAGCCAAACGTTCTTGTAATTTTTCACGATCGTAATCGGATGTTGTGGTTTCTATTTGAGCTTTAATTTGGTTTACACGAGCTTTAATAGCATCTGCATCACCTGCACCGTTTACAATAGTTGTATTGTCTTTATCAATCGTTACTCTTTCAGCTTTACCCAACATATCAATCGTTGCATTTTCTAATGTAAAGCCTCTTTCTTCGGCAATTACAGTTCCTCCGGTAAGGATAGCAATATCTTCTAACATTGCTTTACGTCTTTCACCAAAACCGGGAGCTTTTACGGCTGCAATTTTTAAAGCACCACGTAATTTATTTACCACTAATGTAGCCAAAGCTTCACCATCTACATCTTCTGCTATAATCAACAACGGCTTTCCGGTCTGAGCAACCGGTTCTAAGATTGGCATAATATCTTTCATTGTAGATATTTTTTTATCGTATAATAAGATAAACGGATTTTCTAGATCTACAATCATTTTTTCGGAATCGGTTACAAAGTAAGGCGATAAATAACCTCTATCAAATTGCATTCCTTCAACGATATCTACATAAGTTTCCATTCCTTTTGCTTCTTCGATGGTAATAACACCCTCTTTACCAACTTTCTCGAAAGCTTTGTAGATTAATTCGCCAACTTCGTTATCGTTATTAGCGGAAATAGTTGCTACTTGTTTAATTTTTTCACCTTTTTCAACAGTTTCCGCCAAATCGTTTAATTTTTGTACGATGGCACTTGTAGCTTTATCAATTCCTTTTTTAAGATCTAAGGGATTTGCACCTGCGGTTACATTTTTTAATCCTTCTTTAACGATTGCTTGTGCTAAGACAGTTGCTGTTGTTGTTCCGTCACCTGCCAAATCATTGGTTTTGGAAGCAACTTCTTTTACCATTTGAGCTCCCATATTTTCTAAAGCATCTTCCAGTTCAATTTCTTTAGCTACGGTTACACCGTCTTTGGTAATTTGCGGTCCGCCAAAAGGCTTGCTTATAATTACATTTCTTCCTCTAGGACCTAATGTTACTTTTACTGCATTTGCCAAAGCATCAACGCCACGTTTTAATCCGTCGCGTGCTTCAATATCAAATTTTATATCTTTTGCCATTTTTATCTTTTTTAAGTTTAATTAATTTCTGTTATTTTATTTTAAAATTGCTAAAATATCTGCTTCACGCATCATAATATAGTCTTTACCGTCTAATTTTAATTCGGTTCCGGCATATTTGCCATAAATCACCTTATCACCAATTTTTACGGTCATTGGCTGATCTTTAATTCCTTTTCCAATCGCAACAACTGTTGCTTCTTGTGGTTTTTCTTTTGCTGAATCCGGTATATACAATCCGGAAGCTGTTTTAGTTTCTGCTTGAATTGGTTCTAATAAAACACGATCGGATAATGGTTGAATCTTTAATTTACTCATTTTTTATAAAATTTTTAATTTGATTAATTTCTACTTTTTCACTCTAAAATTATGCCAATTAAGCAACCTGACATACTAATAAATAAAAAATGCCAAGCTGTCAGACAACTTGGCATTTTTTATTATTTTTTTTTAAAAAAAAATTATTTTTTTTCTGTATTATTTTCAACAGGTGTTGTAGTATTACCTGCATCTTGTTTAGGTGTTTCAAAATTTTCTACTTTTATGGTAGATTCTACTTTTGCATCACTGGAGTGATATACAAAATTAGAGAAAATAATCAAAACAAATAAAGATATCGCCAAAGTCCAAGTTGCTTTGTCTAAAAATTTATTAGTATCTTGAACACCTCCTATTTGAGCTCCACCACCAAATGAAGAATCCAATCCTCCTCCTTTTGGATTTTGAACCATAATAATTAAGATTAATAAACTTGCTATTATTAAAATTAAAATAATGAATAAATCGTATAAAGTCATATTTAGTTATTTTTTAAAAATTCTACTGCCTTAATTCGGTCTGCAAAGAAACTACTTTTTTCCGGATATTTCAAACTTAAAATACGAAAAGCTTGAATTGCTTTGTCATATTTTTTTTGT
The DNA here is from genome assembly GCA_026988395.1 of Flavobacteriaceae bacterium. Taxonomy (GTDB): domain Bacteria; phylum Bacteroidota; class Bacteroidia; order Flavobacteriales; family Flavobacteriaceae; genus S010-17. The sequence goes on from JALSLI010000182.1 coordinate 9,481, forward strand.
TCTACATAAACTCTTGCTAAAGTTTCAGTCATTAAACTATTGTTATTTTTAACGCTATCCTTTGCTATATCTATGGTTACTGATTTTTTAACCGGTTTTATTTTTGGTTTTTTCTCTAAAAATTTTTCAATTAATTCTAATTTTTTAGTTGTATTTTTATTGCTATTTTTTTCATAAGAAGTTTTTTCATTACCTTTTTTTGTACTCTTTTTTACTAAACTAGAATCAATTTCACCTTTTTTTGGTAAAATTTCAAGTTTATTTTCACTTAATTGCAACCATTGATTAAACGAAAATGCTTCATTTTTATCAAAATGAATTGGTTTGCCTATTTCTAAAATTTCTTTTGCTTTTTCCTTTTGAATAAATTCTTTATTATCTTTAGGTTGTATTTCTTTTTCTTTAGAAACTACTAATTCTGAACCAACTACTTCTATTTGATTTATTTCTGTTGTTTTTTTCTTAGAATCTTTTTCAAAATAAAAATTATCTGAAGTAATAAAATCAAATAATACGGTTCTATTAGTTGTATAAGCAGCTGTTTTTTTAAGAGCTTGATTGTACAGAAAACTATTTTGTTTTTTTAAACCTTTAAGGTGTAAAACACGTGCTGCTTGAAAATACGGAAATACCTCTATAACTTCCTTTAAAACAAGTGTTTGTTTTTTAGAAATTGATTGTGGATTTTTTAAAAGCGATATGATTTTTTCGGTTTGCAAAATTTTATTTTCAGGTTACCATTGAGCCAAAGCTTCATTAAAAATATCTTGTGTAATACGTTCTAAAATAACGTTATAAGCTTCTTCTAAAATACTACCAACCAACAATTTATCGGCTGGATATTCATAAAAATGAGAAAACGTTTTATCAAAATTTTTCTCTTCATCCAATCTATTCTCAAAATGTACTTTTACACGTATTATTAATCTATTTTGTGCTGCTTTTTGATCTGCAGTAGCAGCTGTTGGTGTAATACGATAATCAGTTATTTCACCGGTTAAAAATAAATCGCCTCCGGATTTCACCAAATTCAAGTTAGTTTGTTGTAAAAACCGATTTTCCAATGCTCTAATAAAAACATTACTCAATGAAGGTTCTACATAAGATGCGTTATTAAGAAAATAATTAATTTGTATGGTTTTAGCGTCACCAACACTTCCTCCTGTAAAGGAATAAATACCACAATTTTGTAGGGTTAAAATACCTAAAATAAATACGATATAGAGTAGTTTCTTCATAAGAAAATTTTGGTAAAAATACACTGATTCATTTATTAATTACGTTAAAATTATTGTAAATCGTATTGTTTAATTTTACGATACAAGGTTCGCTCGGAAATACCTAAATCACTTGCTGCCTTTTTTCGTTTTCCCTTATTTCGTTCTAATGCCTGAATAATCATTTCTTTTTCTTTTTCTTGTAAAGAAACCATTGGTTCTACTACTTCAGCGTATGTTCCTGTGATGTTATTATCTTTATAAAAAGGTTTTGAATTAAAAGGTTTTATAACTTCAATAGTTTGTTTGGCATCTTCTATTTTATTTACCTGAGTTAATATTTTTTGCACATCATCACTATCAGCTATTACTGTTGAGTTTGAATGTAAATCACGTTCCTCCATCAATTTTTTAGTAATTCTTTTAAGCTCATTGATATCTTTACGCATATCGAGCATAATTTTATAAAAAATTTCGCGTTCGCTGCCAAAATCGGCATTTGCATCACCGGTACCTACAATTACAGGAAGTAACTTTTTATTTTCGGGTAAATATTGTTTTAATATTTCGGGAGTTATCAATCTGGATTCTTCGATAACCGACATTTGTTCTACGATGTTTCGCAATTGACGAATGTTTCCTTTAAAAGGATAATTTTGCAATATTTTTACTGAATCTTCGGTTAACCGAATTGTTGGCATATTGTATTTTTTTGCAAAATCAGATGCAAATTTTCTAAATAGCAAATGAATATCCTCTTTTCGCTCTCGTAATGGAGGTAACTCTATTTCGACGGTACTTAAACGGTAGTACAAATCCTCCCTAAATTTTCCTTTATTGATGGCTTCTTGCATATTCACATTAGTTGCGGCTACAATACGAACATCAGTTTTTTGTGGTTTGGAAGAACCTACTTTTAAAAATTCGCCGGTTTCTAAAACACGTAACAAACGTACTTGTGTAGTTAGTGGCAACTCACCTACTTCATCTAGAAATATCGTTCCGCCATCGGCAACTTCAAAATAACCTTGTCTGGTTTGGGTTGCTCCGGTAAAGGCTCCTTTTTCGTGACCAAACAATTCGCTATCAATGGTTCCTTCAGGGATTGCTCCACAATTAACAGCGATATATTTTTTGTGTTTTCTATGCGATAAATTATGAATGATTTTTGGAATACTTTCTTTACCAACACCACTTTCTCCGGTTACCAAAACGGAAATATCGGTTGGTGCAACGCGAATTGCTTTTTTTAAAGCACGATTTAATTTTTCATCATTCCCTATAATTCCGAATCGTTGCTTGATGGTTTGCAAATTATCACTCATAACAATTATATTTTTTCTCCTATTAAAGTTGCGGCAGTAGCACGATTAATCTTAACGTGTACCAAATCACCTAATTTTTCACTTCCGGTTTTTGGAAAAACCACCACGGCATTTTGTGAATTTCGTCCTTTCCACTCCTCTTTATTCTTCTTGGAAACACCATCGATTAGAACTTCTACTGTTTTACCTATAAATTGTTCCAAACGGAATTTACTGTGTGCCATTTGCTTGTTAATAATTTCCGTTAAACGGCGTTTTTTGACTTCTAACGGCACATCGTCAGGCATTTTTTTTGCGGCTAATGTTCCTGGTCTTTCGGAGTATGCAAACATAAATCCGAAATCATATTTTACGTAATCCATTAACGAAAGTGTTTGTTGATGGTCTTCTTCGGTTTCGGTACAAAATCCGGTAATGATATCATGTGAAATTGCACAATCCGGAATTATTGTACGTATTTTGTCAATCAATTCGATGTATTCTTCACGTGTATGCTGACGGTTCATTTTCTTTAAAATACGTGTGCTTCCGGATTGTACCGGCAAGTGAATATATTTACAAATATTATCATGATTTGCAATGGCATGTAAAACATCTTCGTGCATATCATATGGATTGGAAGTTGCAAAACGAATTCGCATTTTAGGTAAAGCAGTTGCTACCATTTCGAGTAATTTGGCAAAATCAATTGCTGTTTGTTGGGCAATTTCGGATGCTTTTTTAAATTCCTTTTTCAAACCGCCGCCATACCAAAGATAGGAATCGGCATTTTGACCTAAAAGTGTAATTTCTTTAAAGCCTTTATTCCATAAATCTTTTGCTTCATCAATAATGCTTTTTGGATCTCTGCTTCGCTCTCTTCCTCTGGTAAAAGGGACTACACAAAATGTACACATATTATCACAACCTCTTGTTATAGTTACAAATGCAGAAACACCATTTGAGTTTAATCGCACCGGTGAAATATCACCATAGGTTTCTTCTTTTGAAAGAATCACATTAATTGCATCTCGACCTTCTTCTACTTCCTTTAATAAATTTGGCAAATCTTTATAAGCATCGGGACCAACAACTAAATCCACCATTTTTTCTTCATCTAAAAATTTGGTTTTTAAACGCTCCGCCATACAACCTAAAACACCTATCTTCATTTTAGGGTTTTCATCAATTTTAACGCGATTGTACTTTTGCAAACGTTTTCTAATAGTTTGCTCGGCTTTTTCACGAATGGAACAAGTATTAACCAGTACTAAATCTGCTTCTTCTAATTTATTTGTTGTATTATAACCTTGAGTTTCTAAAATTGCTGCTACTATTTCGCTGTCGTTCATATTCATTTGACAGCCGTAACTTTCTATAAAAAGTTTTTTGGTATTACCTTTTATATTGTTTGTTACTAGTGCTTGACCTTGTTTTTTTTCTTCAATTACGTGTTCACTTGCCATGAAATCTTCTTTTTATTTGTATCTTTTTTTCAGATAATGAAAAATATCGGAATTTTTAATGATGCAAAGATACATTTTTTATGACAAACTGACAGTTGATTTTAATCAAAAAAAAAGCGATTACCGTTTCCGATAATCGCATGAAACCTTAAAATCTGTAAAGGTTAAATAAATAATTAAAGACTAGACATCTATTTCTGTCCAACTATCATCTAATTCTTCTAACATTTCGGCAGCTTCGATAAGTAACAAACCATTTTCGGTAATTTGATCTTTACTAGCATATCTTGCTTTACGTAAAAGTGTTAAAGTATCTTCAAAAGTAGCTAAATCCATTTTTAATAATTTTAAAGCTTTTTTCCAATTATCAGGTAAAATACGTACTTTTCTTTCCTTAACGTATAGAGAACCTACTTCTTTTAAAGCTCTTAAAACATGGATAATCTCCGGTGTTACAGGATATTTAAAATTACCTGCTAAACCTGATGTAGCACGTTTTACTAATTTTCCCGGCTCTGATAAAACAACTAAATCATTAGGATACATATTTACCATTGCTCTAGCGTCTAGTTTTTCAATTAACTGAATTAACTCTTCTCTGGAGTACTCTTTAAATGATTCCAATAAATCATCTATATACATTCCTGTTGTATAAGGAATTTGTTCCATTATTTTTAAACCGTATTTTGTTAAATTTGGCGTTTTATTATTATATGCCAATTTTGCAAAGAATTTACCTGTTGGCGTTGGTTCATTAACAATGGTTTTTGCTTTAATTGCTTTTTCAATCCATCTTCCATCAGGTGACAATAACATGTGTCTTCCAATAGTAACCGCTTTAACACTTTCTGCAGGAATTTCTCTTGGATTTTCTTTTAGAATTTTAACAACTCTTTTACCATCTTTTGTTAACACATAGTACATTGTACCATCTTCTGTCATCTCTGGTTCTATTAACTGAAATCCTTGCATACCAAATAGAGCAGCATCAAAATCATAAACGTGGTGAAACCATTCTTCTTCCGATTTAAGGTTTTCTAATTCGTTTACGTATTTTTGTTTAATTTTAGGCAATTCATTTAATCTTCTACCATATTTTTCTTTTAATTCTTGTGCTTCCTTAAACTTTTTAGTAATCAATTCGTTTTTGATATTCTTTTTGGTAGCCACATATTCCGGATTTTTTTCTGATTTTTTATTGATCTCTTCAATAACTTGCATTAATGAAAATTCCAATTCATCAATATCAATACTCATTGCGTCATCATAAAATCCGTTAAAGTATAAATCTGCAGCTCGCAACAAATGTAAACCTGCCGGTAAAACCTCATTTTTATCATCAATTACGGCTTGAGCTACTAAATCTAAACGCAAATTTTCATCGATTTCTTCACCTTCAACAACAGCAAAAATCGCCTCAAAATATGCAGGTGTGATGGTTTTGAAAAAAGCCCCTTTTAACAATGCGGCTCTTAACTGTTGCCCTACTCCTGTAAAGTTGTAATACGATCCACCATTCGCTGTATATGCTAACAAACGTAAAGCTTCTGCTTCAATAATTTGATTGATATCAGCTGCCAACAAATCTCTTTTAGGAGCAGGACCTACAGGTGTTTTCTTTAAAAATTCTTGTAAAGGTTTGTTTATGTAAAAAGATAAATCTGCTTCCTCATATACTTCTAAAACTTTTTTTCCAAACGGACTAAGCACATCATCAACGACCATACCTCTTTTTTCCAATCGAGGTTTCATCTCTTTATTTACTTTATCCTTAGCCATTTCTGCAGCATAAAGCATGCTGATAATATCACTTCCTACAAAACGAAAATCATCTTTTAATGATGCAAAATCAGGTATTGAACCATTTGCTTTTGCTTCTTTAAAAGATTCTATTAATAATGTTCCGGGATAGGTTAAATAAAAATGGCTCTCATCTTCTCTTAATAGACCCATCTGTTCTAATTGAACATATAATAAAATATCTTTATCGGATTCTAATACTTCAAATCCATGAAGTATTGCTTTGTTTTTATCGAATACCATTTCTAAGATATCCAAATGTTGTTTTGTTAAAATCATAATCTGTTTATTTTTATCTTTAATTATTTGAATGTAGTTTTTCAAAGATAATACCATTTTGAATAAAAATCGTCTATAACAAACAATAAAGACAAATTGACATTTTAATAAAATAAATACTGCCAAATACAGTATAAATAAAGAGTTTGAGTTGTTTTAATTTTTAGTAGTAAAATAAAAACTTCTTGTAAAATAGAAGAAAATTTGTCAGATTAAAAAAATTCTACATACTTTTGCCAAAAAATAGCACTCCTTAATATATAACACAATATTTATGGCAAAAAATCTAGTAATCGTTGAGTCTCCTGCAAAAGCAAAAACCATTGAGAAATTTTTAGGTAAAGATTTTCAAGTAGAATCCAGTTTTGGTCATATTGCTGATTTACCTTCTAACGAACTGGGAATCAATGTAGATGGTGATTTTAAACCTAAATATGTCATCTCAAAAGATAAAAAGGATGTTGTTAATAAATTAAAAAAATTAGCTAAAAATGCCGAAACTGTATGGCTTGCTAGTGATGAAGACCGTGAAGGAGAAGCTATTGCTTGGCATTTATACGAACAATTAAAACTAAAAGATAGCAATACAAAACGCATTGTTTTTCATGAAATTACAAAATCCGCTATTGTTAATGCTGTTGAAAATCCAAGAGGAATAAACTACCACCTTGTTAACGCACAACAAGCCAGACGTGTTTTAGATCGTTTGGTAGGATACGAATTATCTCCCGTTCTTTGGCGTAAAGTAAAAGGAGGACTTTCGGCAGGTAGAGTGCAATCGGTTGCTGTTAGATTAATTGTAGAGCGAGAAAGAGAAATTTTAGATTTTAAACCGGAAGTTACCTATCGCATAGATGCCGAATTCACTAATCAAGAAGGTAAAAAATTTAAAGCAAAACTCCCAAAAGGCTTTAAAACAAAGGAAGAAGCTGAAAAGTTTTTACAATCTTGTACAGATGCCAATTTTAAAGTAAGTGATTTACAAACAAAACCGGCAAAGAAAACACCTGCTGCACCATTTACAACTTCTACTTTACAACAAGAAGCTTCCAGAAAATTATATTTTCCGGTTGCAAAAACCATGATGATTGCACAACGTTTATACGAAGCCGGTCATATTACTTATATGAGAACCGATTCGGTTAACCTTTCTAACGATGCCAAAAATGCTGCTGCCGAAGAAATCAAAAAATTATACGGTGATAAATACAGCAAAACTAGAAATTACAAATCCAAATCTAAAGGTGCACAAGAAGCTCACGAGGCTATTAGACCTACCGATATGTCTAAACAAGGTGTTCCTAGTGATTATGATCAAGATAGATTATACAAATTAATCTGGAAAAGAACCATTGCTTCACAAATGAGTGATGCTCAATTAGAACGTACTAATGTTAAAATTAATAATAATAAAAACAAAGAAATATTTACGGCTAACGGTGAGGTAATTAAATTTGACGGTTTCTTAAAAGTTTATTTGGAAAGTAATGATTCCGATGAAGAAGAGCAAGCAGGAATGCTACCTAAACTGCATATCAATGAACCTCTTAATTACAATTATATTAAAGCTACCGAACGGTACTCTAGATCAAAAGGAAGATATACCGAAGCTGCATTAGTTAAACGTATGGAAGAATTAGGTATCGGAAGACCTTCTACTTATGCTCCAACAATTTCAACTATTCAGCGAAGAAATTATGTTGAAAAAACAAATATTGAAGGCGTTGAACGCAAATACAACCAATTAACACTTCAAAATAATAAAATAGAAAATAGAATTTTAAGCGAAACAACCGGTGCTTCAAAAGGAAAATTAATACCAACAGACATTGGTATGATTGTAACCGATTTTTTGGTAAGTAACTTCAATAATATTTTAGATTACGGATTTACAGCAAAAGTAGAAGAAGATTTTGATGAAATTGCCAGAGGACATGAAGATTGGATTAAAACCATAAAAGATTTTTATAAAGAATTTCACCTTACAGTAGAACATGTAAAAGAAAATGCTGAGCGTGAATCCGGCGAACGAATTTTAGGAAAAGATCCTAAAACAGGTAAAACCGTTCTGGTACGATTAGGTCGCTTTGGTGCTATGGCTCAAATTGGTGATCGTGACGACGAAGACAAAATATTTGCAAGTCTTAACCCAAATCAAAACCTTTCTACCATTACTCTAGAAGAAGCTTTAGAACTATTTTTATTACCTAAAACATTAGGACTTTATGAAGACAAAGAAGTTGTCGTCGCAAACGGAAGATTTGGTCCGTACATCAAATTTGATAGCAAATTTATATCCTTACCTAAAGAAGCAGACCCTTTATCCATTTCACTTGATGAAGCAATCGATTTAATCGAAGCCAAACGGAAAGCAGACGCACCAATTGCAACATATGACAATTTACCGGTGCAAAAAGGTGTTGGTCGCTTTGGTCCTTTTATTAAATGGAACAATATGTTTATCAATGTAAATAAAAAATATGATTTCGATAATTTAACCGAAGAAGATATCAAAGATTTAATCGAAACCAAAAAACAAAAAGAAATTGATAAAATTATCCATAATTGGGAAGACGAAGGAATACGAGTTGAAAAAGCAAGATGGAAACGTTTTAACATCATACAAGGAAAAACCAAAATTGAATTACCGAAAACAACAGATGCAGAAAACCTTACTTTAGAAGAGGTAAAAGCAATTATCGAAAAAAACACGAAGAAAAAGAAAAAAACTACCAGAAAAAGAAAAACCACTAAAAAGAAATAATTTTGTATCTTTGCTTATAATCCCTCATTTTTTTTTCGGCAAAACTAACATCTAGCAATATAATTAATGGATTTTACTTATTTACAACCCGTAGAAACTGCTGTTTTAGAAGAAATTGCTTCTTTTAAAACAGAAAAATTGGGCAATAATGTGAGCTTCCATACAGATAAAACATTACCTGAAATAACTTCATCTGTAAAAATCGCTATCTTAACAGTTTCAGAAGACCGAAATGCCGTAAATAACCAAGATACAGGGACCAATTTTAATGAAGTCAGAAAAGAACTATACAATTTATATAAAGGAAATTGGAATACTGATGTCATTGATTTAGGTACGATTAAAAAAGGAAACAGTGTTAAAGATACTAATTTTGCTCTTTCTGAGACAATATACAGTTTACTAAAATTAAATATTATTCCTATTATCCTTGGCGGAAGCCAAGCACTTACTTATGCAATGTATCGTGCATTTGACAAACTGGAACAAATGGTTAACTTGGTAGCAATCGATAATAAATTCGATTTAGATGATATGGATGCTCCGTTAAATTCGCGTAACTATTTAAGTAAAATCATTATGAATGAGCCCAATAATCTATTTAATTTTAGTAATATTGGTTATCAAACATTCTTTAATGCACAAAATGAAATTGATTTACTAGACAAATTATATTTTGACAGCTACCGTTTGGGAACTGTAAATAAAGACCTTACCGTTGTGGAACCTATATTACGAGATGCCGATATTGTCTCAACAGATTTAAGTGCAATAAAATTAAATGAAGCTCCGGCAAACAATAATGCCACACCAAACGGATTTTATGGTGAAGAAATGTGTGCCATACTAAGATATGCCGGTTTAAGCGATAAAGTAAAAACTTTAGGCATCTTTGAATACAACCACTTATTAGACAATCGCAAACAAACGGCTCAATTAATTGCTCAAATGATATGGTATTTTATTGAAGGTGTAAATTACAGAACAAATGAATATCCGTTTCAATCGAAAAAAAATTACTTAAAATACATTGTTCCAATAGATGATGATGTTATAAACTTCTACAAAAGTAACTTAAGTGACAGATGGTGGATGGAAATCGCAAACAATATTACTAAAAAAGAAACGTTAATACCTTGTAGCTACCAAGACTACTTAGAAGCTAACAATCAAAATATACCGGAAAGATGGTGGAAAACTTTAAGGAAATTATAAAAATATACACAATAAAAAGAAATTTAATACGTTTATAAAACCATCCAAATAAAAAAAAAGGATTTAGAATTGTGTAATTAAAAAAATATTAATAGGTTTACGGCCTGAAAAAAACACCTTATAAATAAAATAAGATTTTTTATTAAAAGTTAAATTAAAATAAACAAATGAAATACGAAGTATTTAAAACAAAAAAGGGGAACTATGTATTTGGTAAAAATCTAATAATTGTATTTTTATTAGCAACTTTTATCTACAGTTGTAAATCAAATGACAGAGGTGAATTAGTAGGTGTTTCTGCTAAACGAAAATTTTTCTCGGAAAAACCTTTCGGTACGGTATTGGTTCCAGGAGGTGCATTTACAATGGGTAAACAAGATGAAGATATTGCAGGATCATTAAGTACACCCAGAAGAACGGTAACCGTTAGACCATTTTATATGGATGAAACCGAAATTACCAATAGCGAATACCGTGAATTTGTTTATTGGGTAAGAGACTCTATTATACGTACTAAATTAGCTATTATGGCTGATGAAGTTAGTGATGCAGAATCTTCTTTAAATAAATATAAATTTAAGGATTCTACAAGTAATGGTGGTGTTTATTATAAATATATGATGGACAATTACGGTAGTTTGGGTGATGTAAATTCACCAACAGAAGGTCGTTTCTTAAATTGGGATGAAGATTTAATATTTGACACAAAAGAATTTCCGGATGCTTACTACACAGAAGTAATGGATAGTATGTACTTACAAACTACCGAAACTTTTGATGGTAAACGTATTTTAGATGCTTCTAAAATCAATTATCGCTACTATACTTTTGATAATGAAGAAGCAGCAAAACATAAAGGAAAAGATCGTAGTAAATATATTAAACCACATGATTTAAATGTGTATCCTGATACTACTGTTTGGGTAAAAGACTTTAATTATTCGTATAACGATCCTATGCACCAAGATTATTTCTCTCATCAAGCATACAATGATTACCCTGTTGTTGGTGTAAATTGGCCACAAGCAAATGCTTTTTGTCATTGGAGAACAAAAAAGAAAAATGACTGGATTTCTAAGAAAAAGAAACCGGGACCAAGACAGCCTCACTTTAGATTACCATCTGAAGCAGAGTGGGAATTTGCAGCTCGTGGTGGATACGAATATGCTAAATACCCTTGGGGAGGACCTTACACTTTTAGTGACAGAGGCTGTTTCTTAGCAAACTTTAAACCGCAACGTGGTGATTACGCCCTAGATGGTGCATTATATACTGTAGAAGGAAAATCATATAATCCTAACGGATACGGCTTGTACAACATGGCAGGTAATGTTTCTGAATGGACAAATACAGCATACAATCCTACTTCTTATTATATGGAGTCTACTATGAATCCTAATGTAGAAGATAAAAAGAATAATCGTAAAGTAATCCGTGGTGGTTCTTGGAAAGATGTTGCTTACTTCTTAGAAGTAAGTACCAGAGATTTCGAATACGGAGATACGGCAAGAAGTTATATCGGTTTTAGAACAGTACAAGATTACTTAGGGAAACCGGTTAAATAAAATCAATTAATTAAAACAACTTTAAAACTTAAACTTTAAAATTATGGCAAAATCAGGAAAATTAAAAAAGAGAATCTTTCACATGGCATACAGTATCGGGGCATCTGTAGTTATCTTAGGAGCACTTGGTAAAATTATGCACATGTCTATATTAGGTATCCCAGGAGGTACTTTATTAACTATTGGACTAGTTGTTGAAGCATTAATTTTCTTCTTATCTGCTTTTGAAAAATTAGATGACGAATTAGATTGGTCATTAGTATATCCTGAATTAGCAGGAGGTACAGCTAGTGCTAAAAGTAAAAAAGAAGCAACGGATGCTGACGGTCTTTTATCTAAAAAATTAGATAAAATGTTAAAAGATGCACAATTAGATTCTAATTTAATGTCTAGCTTAACAGAAAGCATCAAAAACTTTAAAGGAGCTGCTGATACGATTAAACCTGCTGTAGATTCAATTGGAGCTACTGCCAAATACAGTGAACAATTATCATTAGCTGCAAGCCAAATGGAATCATTAAACAATTTATACAAAGTACAAATTGATAGTACTTCTCGCCAAGCACAAGTAAATGAAGAAGTTGCAAATAATGCCGCTGCTTTAAAAGAGCAAATGGAATCACTAGCTAACAATCTTTCTTCATTAAACGGTGTTTATGGTGGTATGTTATCTGCTATGCAAAAGTAATAAGCAATCAATTAATCAAATTTAAAAATTAAATTATGGCAGGAGGAAAATTATCCGCAAGGCAGAAAATGATTAACTTGATGTACCTGGTATTTATTGCAATGCTTGCAATGCAAATGGGTAAAAAAGTATTATCAGCTTTTGGTCGTATGAATGAAACTTTTGAGGAGACTGTAACTTCTTCAACAGAAGCAAATAATGCAACTCTTAAGCAATTATCCGGTTTAGCCCAAGAGCAACCTGAAAAATATTCAAAAATATACCAAGATGCTAATGCATTACATCAAAAATCAACTGAATTTAACAGTTATTTATCTAATTTAAAAAACGAAATGCTTTCTAAATCTGAAGATAAAAAGAATTATGAAGCGATGAGTAGCTCAAACTATGTTGATGAAATGTTTTTTAAAGACGGTAAAGAAACCGCAAAAGGAAAAGAGTTTGTTAACAAAGTAGCATCTTATAGAGAAGATGTTCTTAAACTCTTAGATCCTAAAAAAGATGCTGCTTTAGTAAAAAAGGTAAAAAAATGGTTTGATACAAGCCCTGATAAACATGGTAAAAAAGGTAAAAGAGAAGAGCCTTGGTTAGCTAGTAGATTTGAAGGATTTCCTTTAATATCTTCTGTTTCTAATATCTCTAAAATGCAAACAGATGTTGCTGCAACCGAAAAAGAATTTATGGGTACTTCTGTTAGCGGACAACGTAAATCGGATGTGTCGATGACTAATTACGATGCGATGGTAGTATTTGATAAGAATGCTTACTATCCGGGCGAAAAATTATCCGGTAAAATTGTTTTAGGTAAAAACGATCCAACTATTAAAGCTAAAGAAGTTATCATAAATGGTAAGAAAGTTTCTGATGATCAAATACAAGCAGGACAAGTAATTTTATCCGGCTCAGCAGGAAATGTTGGTGAACATGAACTAAAAGGTAAATTTGTCTTTTTAGAAGATGGTAAACCTGTAGAAATTCCTATTGTTGGTGGTAGTTACTCTGTAATACCAAGACCAAACGAAGCAATTATCTCTGCTGATAAAATGAATGTTGTTTATCGTGGTGTTGCAAATCCGCTTTCTATTTCAGTACCTGGTGTACCTGATAATAAAGTAAATGCAAGTGCTCCGGGATTAAAGAAAATTAAAGCCGGTAAATATGTAATGAATCCGCCTAAGGCTAGAGAAGTTAAAATTAGTGTCACTGCTAAATTACCAAACGGACAAACAGTTCATTCAAGTAAAACATTTAGAGTTAAAGACATACCATCTCCTACAGGTACTATTAGAGGTCAAGATGGATACCAAAAAATGTCTAAATCTAGTTTGGCTAAATCTACCGTAGGTGCTGTTCTTAAAGACTTTGTTTTCGATTTAGATTTATACGTAAATGAATTTAAAATTAAAGTTCCGGGTAAACCAACCATTACATGTAGTGGCAAGAGGATGAGTTCACAAGCAGTTAGAGCAATAAACAAAGCAAAACGTGGTGATGCTATCATCATATTTGATATAAAAGCAAAATTAAAGGGGAACAGTTCTTACCGTCTAAAAAAGACATCGCAAGTTACTGTTGAAATTACAAGTTAAAATTAGATACGTTATGAGTTTAAAAAATGGAATATTTATTCTATCATTTACCGTGTTATTCACCAATTTGGTAAATGCACAAGCAAATTTATTAAATGCAACCATTCCGGAAGAAGTTGGTGTAAAAACTGCTGAGCAATTAGCAGCTGACAACGATGAACCGCTTCCTTATGGTTATATTGATGATCGTGATATCTTATGGTCTAAAATGGTATGGGAATATATGGATTTAAATGAGAAAATGAATCTCCCATTTTATTATCCTGCAGATACTAGCAATATTGATCCTAACAGAAGATCTTTGTACGACACACTTCTTAGAGGAATCCGTAGTGGTGAAATCGTTGATGTTTATGATGATTCATATTTTACTACACGGTTAACTCGTGAAGAAATTGAAAAAACCTTAGTTAAAATTGATACTACAGATGCAGGTATTGAGCAAGTTAACTTTGGTGAACCGGTTTCTGAAGAAAATATTAACGTTCGTTACATGCAATCTGCAGATATACAAGCTTACAAATTAAAAGGATTGTTTTACTTTGATAAAAGACAAGGTGAATTGAGATATCGTTTGCTAGGTTTAGCTCCTGTTTCGCCGGATATTAACTTTATCGATGATAATGATAATACCGAATTAACGGAGTATGTAGAACTATTTTGGGTTTGGTATCCAAGTGCTAGACCTCTATTACATAATATGAAAGTCTTTAATCCTAAAAATGCTGCTTATCCACTATCGTATGATTTGTTGCTTACAGCTAGACGTTTTAGCTCATTAATTTATCGAGAAGAAAACGTTTATGGTAACCGTGATATTTCCGAATACATTAAAAACAATGCACTATTCCAGGTGCTTGAAGCAATGAAAATCAAGGATAACATCCGTAATAAAGAAATTGATATGTGGAATTATTAATAAATTCATAACACAAAATATTTAAAAAGACTGTCTTTTAGACAGTCTTTTTTTATGTAATTTTACCAAATGAAAATAGATTATATTGTAGTAGGATTAGGTTTAGCAGGTATCGCTTTTATCGAACAACTAAAGCAACACAACAAAACTTTTATTGTATTTGAAGACAACAGTCAGAACTCATCAAAAGTTGCCGGTGGTATGTTTAATCCTGTAATTTTAAAAC
Source organism: Flavobacteriaceae bacterium (assembly GCA_026988395.1). GTDB lineage: Bacteria > Bacteroidota > Bacteroidia > Flavobacteriales > Flavobacteriaceae > S010-17. Next base: position 24,513 of record JALSLI010000182.1, read on the forward strand.
GTTTTACGCCTGTTTGGCAAGCTACGGAACAACTCAAAATTGCCATACCTTTTTATAAAAAATTAGAACAAAAATTAAATTGTACACTAATCCGATACATCGATATAAAAAAAAGTTTCAAAACGATTGAAGAACAAAATAACTGGTATTTTGCCTGTGATCATCCTAAATTAAAAAATTATTTATCCAAAGATATTCAAGAAAATACCAATTCGTGTATTATTGCTCCAAACGGCTTGGGTAAAGTAACGAATGTTGGTAATATAAACACTAAAATACTTCTTGATAATTATAAAAAAGAAATATCCGATTTTGTTATTGAAGAAAAATTTATACATTCTAAATTACAAGTTGCTTCAGATAAAATTCAATACAAATATATCAATGCTAAGCACATTGTTTTTTGCGAAGGTTATGGCATAAAACAAAATCCGTTTTTTAAAAATTTACCACTTAAAGAAGCTAAAGGCGAATTATTAGAGATAAAAACTGGAAATTTAAAAATTGACTTCATACTAAAATCATCGGTTTTTATCATGCCTTTATCTACAGATACCTATAAAGTTGGTGCTACTTTTAACTGGAAAGATAAAACGAACCTACCAACAGAAAACGGAAGACAAGAACTAATTGATAAGCTTAAAAAAACGATAACTTGCGATTACAAAATAACCAATCAAGTTGCGGGAATAAGACCAACTGTAAAAGACCGAAGACCTTTAATAGGCACTCATAAAACACATAAAAACGTACATCTCTTAAATGGTTTGGGGACACGTGGTGTGATGCTCGCTCCTATTCTATCAAAAAAATTATTTCAAGCAATTGAAAATAATAAAGAAATCGAAAAGGAAATTAATTTGAATCGTTTTTATTAATTTTATTTTTCTTTACATACTTTTCATCATAAGACTCAAAGAAATTCATATAAATTAATCTGGATAATTTAAATGTAACAGGCATCAATACAAGTATAGAAATAATTACAGCAATAAAACTAACTATCATATTTAAACCCAATAACTGACAAATAACAAAAATCGTAACAAAAATTGCCACAGTCATTCCGTAAGAAACGTACATCGCTCCGTGAAAAAAAGAAGGCTCTTTTTCATATTTTAAACCACAAACATCACAAGTTTTGTGCATTTTAAATAAATTCTTTAAATGAAACGGATTGGCATCTTCATAAACATCTCCTTCTTGACAACGCGGACATTTATTATTAAAAACACTGTATAAGAATGTACCTTTTTTAAACATAATTGATTTTAGTTAGCAAATTAATTCCTACTTTCGCACTTTGTAGAAAAAAGCAAATTTAATTATATTTTTTAATTTAAAAGTAACAAAAGATGTTAAATGCTCACAATATTACGGTTTCCTTCTCCGGAGAAGATTTATTTTCAGGGATTAGTTTTAAACTCGTTGCCGGAGATAGAATCGGTTTAGTAGGAAAAAATGGTGCCGGAAAATCTACTTTGCTAAAAATTATTGCCGGTGAGCAAGAATACGATAAAGGTACAATTGCATTAGAAAAAGAGCTTAAAATAGGTTATTTAAAACAAGATATCGAATTTGTTGGCGGAAAAACCGTTTTGGAAGAATCCTACCAAGCTTTTAAAGAAATTGTTGCTATAGAACAAAAACTAGAACAAGTAAATAAAGAATTAGCAGAAAGAACGGATTACGAAAGTGCTTATTACTTAGATTTAATGCATAAACTTGATGATTACAGCCATCAATATGAACTTTTAGGTGGTTATAATTATCAAGGTGAAACGGAGAAAATTTTAAAAGGACTCGGATTTAAAACCGAAGATTTTAACCAATTAACCGATACCTTTTCCGGTGGTTGGCGTATGCGTATCGAATTGGCAAAACTACTTTTACAAAAAAACGACATCCTGCTACTCGATGAACCTACCAATCACTTGGATATCGAATCAATTATTTGGTTTGAAAATTTTTTAAAAAACTATTCCGGTGCAATTATGACTGTATCACACGATAGAATGTTTTTAGATAATATTACAAATAGAACAATAGAAATATCTCTTGGTAAAATATATGATTTTAAAAAACCATATTCGCAATATCTGGTTTTAAGAGGTGAAATAAAAGAAAAACAACTCCAATCACAAAAAAACCAAGAAAAAGAAATACAACGTACCGAGCAACTTATCAATAAATTTAGAGCCAAAGCAAACAAGGCTTCTATGGCACAATCGCTCATCAAAAAATTAAATAAAATCGAACGTATCGAAGTAGATACTGATGACAATGCCGTGATGAACGTACGATTTCCTATTTCAGTACAACCCGGAAAAGTGGTTTTTGAAATTGAAAATCTCTCTAAAAATTATGACAATAAAAAAGTGCTAAACAAGGTAAACTTGTTAATTGAAAGAGGAACAAAATTAGCTTTTGTTGGACAAAACGGACAAGGAAAAACCACACTAGCCAAAATAATGGTAGGTGAACTGGAATATCAAGGAAAATGTAAAAAAGGACATAATGTACAAATTGGTTATTTTGCTCAAAATCAAGCCGAATATTTAGATGGCGAAAAAACCGTTTTACAAACCATGGAAGATGCCGCAAATGATACCAATAGAATAAAAGTACGCGATATGTTAGGTGCCTTTTTATTTGGAGGTGACGCAGTAGATAAGAAAGTAAAAGTGCTCTCCGGAGGCGAACGTAACCGTTTGGCTATCTGCAAGATGCTCCTTCAACCTTTTAACGTCTTGGTAATGGATGAACCTACAAATCATTTGGATATCGCTTCAAAAAATGTACTTAAAAAAGCATTATTAGATTTTGAAGGAACGCTAATTGTAGTATCACACGATAGAGATTTTCTACAAGATTTAACCGAAAAAGTGTACGAATTTAAAGACCGGAAAATAAAAGAATATTTAGGCGATATAAACTATTATTTAGAAAGACATAATCTAGATAATATGCGTGAAGCGGAAAAAAAATTAAACTTGAAAAAAGTGACTAAAACCATCTCGTCTGATGAAAAAAAAGAACTCGACAAACAAAAAAGATTGTTACAAAAGGAAATCAATAAAATAGAAAACAAAATTTCTAAATTAGAAAAAGAAATTAAAAAAGCAGACTTAAAAATAGCAGAGGACTACGAAGCCGTTTCTAAGGACGCTACTTTTTTTGATAATTACAATAAAACAAAAAAGGAACTAAAAACTATAGAAAATACTTGGGAAGAATTAATCGAAAAACTAGAAGAGTTATAACCTTAATTCCGAAACTTAAATTTGATAATTTAATTCTTTTTCTGTAATTTTACTCAAAATAAAAAATCATGAAAATTACTTTTTTAGGTCATGCATCGCTTCAAATTGAAGTAGCTGACAAGTTTATCATTGTAGATCCATTTATTTCGGCTAATGAAAAGGCTAAAAATATCAATATTTATGATTTAAAAGCAGATTATATTTTGCTTACCCACGCACACCAAGATCATATTTTAGATGCCGAAGTAATTGCTAAAAATACCGGAGCAATAATCATTTCAAATTTTGAAATTGTAACACATTACGAAAAATTAGACATCGATGGACATGCCATGAATATTGGTGGTTCTTCGCAATTTGATTTCGGAAAAATAACCATGTTAAATGCCATTCATAGCAGTTCTTTTCCTGATGGAAGTTATGGCGGAAATCCGGCAGGTTTTGTCTTAGAAACCAAAGAAGCAAACATTTATATTGCTGGAGATACAGCTCTTACAATTGATATGCAACTCATTCCGCTACAAACAAAATTAGACCTTGCCATTTTACCAATAGGTGATAATTTTACAATGGGAATTGAAGATGCTGTTATTGCATCCGATTTTATTCGCTGTAACAATATTTTAGGGTATCATTATGATACCTTCACTCCTATTAAAATCGACCACCAAAAGGCAATAAACGCTTTTAAAAACAAAGATAAAGAATTGACTTTATTACAAATTGGTGAAGCATTGTTAGTGGCTATTGAAAGTAAAAAATAAATTGATATAAAGTAGACACGTATAGAAGTAAGCTGATTTTTTAGTACAAAGTGAAGTGTACAAATAATAGATTCTTCACTTCACTCCTTTGGTTGCTTCATTATAAAAAAAACAATTTTAATAATCTAAAAATTAATCGAATATGCATATCATTCAAAGGGAGAAACGACCGAAGAATCTCTTTAAAAGTAATAAATATCACTAGATTTGTAAATTATTTTTGATTTACAAAAGCCTAAATTAATTTACAATAAAAACCGGAATATTCACCAAATGTCGCAATTTATCAATTGTAGCTCCAAAGAGTATGTCTTTAAACCAGCGATGCCCATGCGACCCAACAATTAACAAATCAAATTTTTCTTCTTTAGCAATTTTTGCAATGGCATAAGATGGTTTTCCGTAACCAATTCTTATCTCAGCTTTATAGCCTTTTTCTTCTAAAAATTGTTTTACTTTTTTAAGCATTATAAGATCTTGTTTGGTTTCTGCATCTTCAGAAGTTTCATCCCATAATCTTGCCGTAGCAGACTCTACAATATGTACCAAATAATAAATGGTTTCCTTTGTTCCTAGAGACAGAGCAGTACTGATTATTTTATTTTCCATACCGGAAAAATCAATAGCCAAACCAATTCGTTTATAAGTCGTAGGTGTTAACGTATTTAGTTTTAAATCTTTATGTAAAACAATTGGTTTTAGCTTCATTTTTTGCCATAATGGCGTAGCCAAAGTATAAAGCAATAAAATAGATACGAGAATAAGTACCGGAAAAACAATACCATACAAAACAAAAGGAGATATATCTTGTTTTATCCAATTCGATATTTCGGAAATGACTAATTTTATGTTTAAACCTACAATAATGGATACAACTAACCACGAAAGGATTTTTATAGGTAAGGAAATGGCAAATTTTCCCATATATTTTTTGTTACTTACAAAATAAATAAGCGGAATGATAGCAAATCCCAATTGCAAACTTAATATTACCTGACTAAATATTAATAAATTACCTATGTAATCTCTTCCCATAATCAAAATCACCAAAATTGCCGGAACTATAGCCAATAACCGCGTTATTAATCGACGCATCCAAGGTGAAATACGAATATTAAGATAGCCTTCCATTACTATTTGTCCGGCCAAAGTACCTGTTAAAGTAGAACTTTGTCCGGCAGCGATTAATGCCACTGCAAAGAGAATTGGAGCCAACTTTGTGCCTAAAATTGGTTCTAAAAATTTATAAGCATCTTCGATTTCTGCAATATTAAAATTACCGGTTTTATAAAAGGTGGCAGCAGCGAGAATCAAAATTGCCGCATTAACAAAAAATGCCAAATTCAAAGCAATAACCGAATCGAAAAAATTAAATTTTATAGCTTGCTTTAAAGATTTTTCATCTTTACCAAATTTTCTGGTTTGTACCAAAGCAGAATGTAAATATAGATTATGTGGCATTACGGTAGCACCAATAATCCCGATAGCAATATATAAAGCAGTCTCATTTGGTATGGAAGGAATAAAACCTGTCATAATTTCATGAATATCCGGTTTTGCCAAAAACATTTCCACTAAAAACGATGCTCCAATGATAAATATTAAACCTATGATAAAGGCTTCCATCTTACGCATCCCTTTCCCAATAAGGAAAAAAATTAAAAATGTATCCAAGGCTGTAATCGAAACTCCCCAAATTAAATCAATACCAAAGAGTAGATTTAAACCAATTGCCATACCCAAAACTTCCGCTAAATCAGTTGCTATGATTGCCAATTCTGCCAATAAATACAAGAAAAAATTAACCAACGGTGGATAAGTCATTCTATTGGCTTGTGCCAAATCCACACCTGCAACCAGACCTAATTTAGCACTTAAACTTTGCAACAACAAAGCCATTAAATTACTCATTAACAAGACCCAAATTAAAGTGTAACCAAATTGAGCTCCTCCGGCAATATCGGTTGCCCAATTTCCCGGATCCATATACCCAACACTAACAATATATGCAGGTCCCATAAAAGCAAACAACTTGCCAAATAAGGTTTTCTTTTTGGTTATATCTACTGTTTTATGTACATCACTAAGTGAATTATTTGTGTTTTTTTGCATAAATTATATAATGAATTAACCTAAAAGTCATGCAAATGTAACAAGTTAGAGTATACTAACAAAATATGTTAGTACAATTTTATATATTTGCTCTTTAATTAAAATCTATTATGCCTTCGCAAACCAAAGAAAATTACCTAAAAGCAATTTATTTTTTAAGTGTTAAAAATAAAAACGTTACCATAACCGAACTCGCTAAAAAAATGCAGGTAAGCAAGCCTACTTGCAATCATATGGTTAAAAAATTAGAAGAGTTATCTTTGGTGAAATATCAAAAATACAAACCGTTAAAACTCACAGTAAAAGGTAAAAAAATTGCCACATCAATTATACGACAACATCGGCTAACCGAAATGTTTTTAACACAAATTATGGGTTTCGGCTGGGAAGAAGTACACGATATTGCAGAAGAAATTGAACATTTAAATTCCAATTTATTTTTTGATAGAATGGATGAAATTTTAGGTTTCCCTACCGTAGATCCACATGGTTCTCCGATACCGGATAAATCAGGTAAAATAATAAAATCAAAACAAGTTAATTTTATAGAAGCACCTGTTGGTAAGCAAGTTAAATTTTGTGGTTTTTCAAAAAGTTCTAAGGAATTATTACTTTACTTAAATAAGAAAAAAATTCAATTAGGTGCGGTATTATCTATTGTTCAGATAGAAAAATTTGATAATAGCTATGAGATACTTATAAATAACGACAAACAAAGCACTACTCTATCTTACGATGCTTGCTCTTGTTTACTGGTTACCCCTTTGGAATAAACACATCTCCTGTGCACCTCTCATGAAGGGCGTTTTGCGTCTCTTAAAAAAAAATTTATCTTTTTTGATGTTTATTTTTAGTTGTCTAGGACTAATTTTAATAGCTTCAAATATGATATAATATAGACAAACAATCTCTATCCGTTCAGCAATCCCCTCTCGAGAGGGGTTAGGAGTGTGTTTAGAGTAGAATATCAATCAATCTTAGGCAATTCCAATTTATATTTAACTGCGATCAATCGAATAGTGATAACCGTAATTATCGTTCCTAAATACTGAATGTAATGTGGTGCATCAATTTGATAAAGTACCAAAAAAACAAATGCACCTATAAAACATGCCAAAGCATAGATTTCTTTTTTAAAAATTAGTGGGGTTTGTTGCGTTAAAACATCCCTCAAAACACCTCCAAAGACAGCTGAAACAACTCCCATAATAGCTGCAATAAAGGGATGTAATCCAAAATTTAATCCTTTTTCGGTTCCCAACATTGTAAAAACTGCAATTCCGATAGTATCAAATAAAAACATGGTTTTACTTAGTGGTGCAATCTTTTTTTTAAATAAAAAAACTACCAAAACAGCAACCAAAATTGTCCAAATATAATTTAGATCTCCAATCCAGTTTATAGGATGGTAGTTAATTAAAACATCTCTAATCATGCCTCCACCAACAGCGGTAACAAAAGCTATAATAATCACACCAAACAAATCGTACTTTTTTGCGGAAGCTACCAAAGCACCACTTATAGCAAAGGCAAAAGTACCTATGATATCTAATGCATAGATTAAATCCACAATCTATCTTTCTTGAAAATTAATATTTAATTTTTTTTGTAAATCGTAAATATCTTGCATTTCACTAGGTAAAACAAGAGCAATAGATTCTCCTTTTTTACCGGCTCTTGCCGTTCTACCGCTACGATGTGTATAATATTCGCGTTGCTCAGGTAATTGATAATGTATTACAAAACCTAAATTTTTTACATCAATTCCTCTGGCAGATACATCGGTTGAAACCAAATATTGCAAACTTCCGTTTTTAAAAGCACGCATTACTTTTTCACGTTCTTTTTGTTGCATATCACCTTCTAATGCCTTAACGGAAAAACCTTCCTCTTGCAACTCATCTGCTAATTTTTGGGCTCCCAGCTTCGTTTTCACAAAAATAATTCCTCTTTCTTCTTGCTTTTCGTCTAACAATCCCATCAACGTTTCCAATTTATTTTTTAGAGTTGTCATTTTATATTGATGAACAATATTTTCATTTACAACATTACTTCGGTTTACCTTTACCTCTACTCTATCTTTTTCCATATAATTACGGATGATTTGTTGTATTTCATCAGGCATTGTAGCTGAAAAAAGCCACGTGTTTTTTTGTCCTTTTGTGTATTGTAGAATTGTATTCAGATCTTTTTTAAATCCCATATTTAACATTTCATCGGCTTCATCTAATACTAAAGTTTTTATATTTCTTAAATTAATGACATCTCTTTCAATTAAATCGATTAATCTTCCCGGAGTTGCTATTACAATATGTGTTGGTCTTTTTAATCGTTGCATTTGCTTATCAATTTTCTCTCCTCCGTAAACAGCTTCCAAAAATATTTTTTTATCCAAATACTTTGTGTATTTAAATAGTTGTTTTTTTATTTGTTGTACCAATTCTCGCGTAGGGGACAAAATCAAGGCTTGAATTAACGGTTGATTAGCATCGATTGTTTCTAATAACGGCAGACCATAAGCAGCTGTTTTTCCTGTACCGGTTTGTGCCAATCCGATGAAATCGGTTGGTTCATTAAGGAGTATTGGGATTGCTTTTTCTTGAATTTCTGTTGGATTTTTAATTCCTATTTCGTTTAATCCTTTTATGTAATCTTCTATTATTCCTAGTTGTTTGAATGATGCCATTGTTCTAAAATTTCTTGCAAAAATACGGTTATTTTGTTTACAAAAGGAGAAGTTTCTTGTTATGTTAATTATATAGTGGATTGACACACCCCTACCCCTCTCTAGAGGGGAGTTTTGCGTCTCTTAAAATAAAACTTATCTTCTTTGATGGATATTTTTAGTTGTCTAGGACTAATTTTGATAGCTTCAAATATGGTATAATATAGAGAAACAATCTCTATCCGTACAGCAGTCCCCTCTTGAGAGGGGTTAGGGGTGTGTTTTCTGTATAAATGCTTAATTTAAACTCTGTTTAATTGCCTTTACAATTCTATTTAAATCTAGTTGTGATAAATTACTACCGCTGGGCAAGCAAAGTCCGCGATTGAATAAATCTTCTGAAACACCATTTGTATAAACTACTTCGTCTTCAAAAACAGGTTGCAAGTGCATCGGTTTCCAAAGCGGACGGCTTTCGATATTTTCTTTATCCAATGTCAAACGGATTTTTTCACGTATTTCGAAAGAATCCGTTAGAATCGTTGTTAGCCAGCGATTGGAAAAAACATTTTCAGGTTCTTGTAAAAATGTAAAGTCTAAACCGGCGAGTTGTTTATTATAAAAATCAAAATTTGCACGGCGGGCTTTTACTCTATCGTTTAAAACTTCCATTTGTCCGCGACCAATACCTGCTACGATATTACTCATACGATAGTTATACCCAATTTGCGAATGTTGGTAATGCGGAGCATCATCTCTTGCTTGGGTTGCTAAAAAAATAGCTCTTTCTTTATTCTCTTTGGTTTTAGTCACTAACGCTCCACCTCCGGAAGTGGTAATTATTTTGTTTCCGTTAAAGGATAAAATTCCATAATCGCCCAATGTTCCGCACATTTGTTCGTGATAAACACTGCCTAGTGCTTCGGCAGCATCTTCAACTACGGGAATATTATATTTTTGGGCAATGGCATTTATTTCATCCATTTTTGCCGGCATACCATACAGATGCACCACTACAATAGCTTTGGGTTTTTTACCTTTTTTGGTTTCGGTAACAATGGCGGTTTCCAGTAACTCCGGATCTATATTCCACGTATTTTTTTCGCTGTCTACAAATATTGGTTTTGCTCCTAAATAAAGTATCGGATTGGCGGAGGCAATATGTGTATTGGATTGAATAATCACACTATCGCCGTTTTTGACACCTAACATAACTAAGGCTAAATGAATTGCTGCAGTTCCGGAATTTAAAGCCACCACTTTTAAATTGTGATTTAATACTTTTTCCAATTCCGCTTCAAAAAAATCTATTTGCTGACCAACCGGTGCTACCCAACCGGAAGCAAAAGCATCTTTGATATATTTTAGCTCCGAACCACTTAAATGAGGTGGAGAGAGGTATATTTTTTGTTTATTCACAATGTATTATTTTAATTTTTAAATTATTACTGTCCGATAAAAAATTCCTCAATAATTGAGGAATTTTTCGTATAGTTGAATAATGATCTAACCTAAAATTCAACATATGAGCAAAG
>JALSLI010000183.1 GCA_026988395.1 Flavobacteriaceae bacterium
TGTTCTGATGCCTCTTTTAAAATTGACATCTTTTCCTGTTTTGTGAATGTTCGTTTACTCATAATGGACAAATTTATTACATTTATTTAACTATAATCTTGTCCGAACTTTTAAGGGGCTAATACAACATCAAAATTATTATCTAAAAAATTAAAGGCTAAATGGTGCTGAAATTCGGAAATTTTTTGTACTTTCATATCTATATCAGAAATTTGAAACCCCCGATTTTGTGGCTTTTAGCCCTTTTTCGGGGTTTTATTTCTGTAAAAATATAAAATAATTATTTGATTTACAAGTGATTATTTACTTGCGAAAGTGCCTACTTTGAATTTTGTGAAATTGAGAGTCTTAAAGGTAAATAAAAGAAATCGTTCTCTCACCCACATCCACAATCCGTACCACAATTCTTCTTTTTTTTAGGTTTAAACACAAATTTTCTAAGTAAATAAAAAACGGCAATTCCTAAAATAATGTACACAGCTATTTGTTGTAAATCCATCATTTATTCTAGTTTTAATTTGTATAAATACATATTTACTACATTTTGTAAGCCCAAATACAAAGCTTCCGAAATTAATGCATGACCGATAGAAACCTCTAATAAGTTAGGTACCATTTTAGCAAAATAAGCAATATTATCTAAACTTAAATCGTGTCCGGCATTTACACCCAAACCTAAATCTTTAGCAAATTTGGCACTGCCGGCGTAGGGCAAAACGGCATCTAAATTACCTTTTGCGTATTGTTTTGCATATTCTTCGGTGTATAATTCCACTCTGTTAGCACCTAATTTTGCTGCAGCTTCAATCCAACTTGGATTATTTTCCATAAAAATGGAGGTGCGTATGTTGTTATTTTTAAATTCGGTTACCACCTCTTTTAAAAAATCGAAATGTTTTACAGTGTCCCATCCGGCGTTTGACGTGATTGCATCCACAGCATCCGGAACTAAAGTTACTTGTTCGGGTTTAATGGCAAGAACCAAATCGATAAATTTTTTATTTGGATTGCCTTCAATATTAAATTCGGTAGTAACAACCGGTTTTAAATCGTATGCGTCTTGGTATCTTATATGCCTTTCGTCAGGTCTTGGATGAATGGTAATACCTTGTGCACCATATTCTTGAATTTTAATTGCCGCTTCAATAAGGTTAGGTGTATTTCCGCCACGAGCATTTCTTAAAGTAGCAATTTTATTAATATTTACGCTTAATTTTGTCATTTTTTGCGATTATGTATATCTAATAAGATACTTTTTACTGCAAAAGTAAGTAAATGTTCTGTTTTTTTAGTTATTTTGCAGTGATTATGCAAATAAAAAACTACATAACAAACGATATTAAACCATTGCGATTATCAGATTCAGTTAAAAAGGCAAAACAACTTTTTAACAAATTGATATTTACACACTTACCGGTGGTTGAAGAAGGCAGGTTAATTGGTTTGGTGATAGAGGACGATATCCAAAATACCGAAGATGAAAACAAAGAGATAGCTTCTTTACAATATTTATTTGAATATTTTTACGCCAAGGAGAGCGATAATTGGTTTCAGTTGTTTCAAAAATTTGCATCAACCGAAGCGAATATCCTTCCCATTTTAAATGAAAAAAAAGAATATTTGGGTTACATCGAGTTGCAAGATATTTTACATACTATAAATAATACGCCGTTTTTAAGTGAAGAAGGTACTGTTTTAATTGTTTCGATTGAAAAAGAGGATTATTCGCTTAGCCGAATTGCTCAAATTATTGAAAGTAATAATGCTACGCTTTTTGGAGCTTTTATTTCGAATATTAAAGATAATATTACCGAAGTTACCTTAAAATTAAGCTCGGAAAACTTAAATGCTATTATCCAAACTTTTAGAAGGTATAATTACACTATAGAATTAGGTTTACACGAAGACTTATACTTGCAAGAGTTAAAAGAACGTTCGGATTATCTGCAAAAATACTTAGATATATAATGTTAAAAGTCGCTATTTACGGTCAGAAATACACAACAGATTCCAATGAATTTATATTGCATTTATTGCAGGAATTAAAAACACATCAGATAACTGTTTTTATTGAAAAAAAATTCTATAAATACATTCAAAAATTAAATCCTTCAGTAAAAGGATATCCTATTTTTAAAGGATATAAAGATTTAGACGAAACCTTTGGTTTTTTCTTATCTGTTGGTGGCGATGGTACTTTTTTAGATTGTATAACCTATGTTAGAGATAAAAACATTCCTATTTTAGGGATTAATATCGGCAGATTAGGATTTTTGGCAAATGTTAAAAAAACCGAAATTAACAAAGCAATCAAAGGTTTGGTAAATAAAGATTATTCTATAATAGAACGGACTTTATTGCAAGTTCACACCAATCCGGAAATAAAAAAACTTTCTAAAATTAACATCGCTTTAAACGAGGTAACTATTGTACGTAAAAATACCACGGCGATGATTACTCTTGAAACTTTTTTAGATGAAGAATTTTTAGCAAAATATTGGGCAGATGGTTTAATTTTTTCTACACCAACCGGTTCTACCGGTTATTCGTTAAGTTGTGGCGGACCGGTAATTACACCATCGGCAAAAAATTTGGTAATTACTCCTATTGCACCTCATAACCTTAATGTGCGACCGTTGATTATTGCTGATAATACAAAGATAAAGTTACACCTTATCGGAAGAGAAAAAGAAGCCTTAATATCTTTAGATTCCAGAATTACAACCATACCAAAAAACACGACAATACATATTACAAAAGCCGATTTTACTATAAAAACAGTTCTTTTAAAAGATGTTTCGTTCTTAAAAACGTTGCGGAATAAATTGCTTTGGGGAGAAGATGTGCGTAATAAAGAGTAAAAATTCTACCGGTAAATTCCACAATATTTTGGGTTTAAATATTTAATCAAATACGATCAATATTATTTGGTTTTTTTACAAATAAGCAATACCAAATAAACAATATTCCCGTTTTTTTGCGTTTAAATTTTATTTTACGAGGTGTCACAATATAATTTTTTATATTTGCACGCAATTTTCTATTATATTATGAAGAAGTTTATAATTATCAGCTTATTTAGTTTTACATTTTTTGGCTATGCTCAAATCAATGAATTAGGTATTTCCTTGGCAGGAAGTAACTATATTGGCGATGTTGGTAACCGCAATTATATAAACCCAAACGCTTTAGCAGTTGGTTTGGTGTATAAATGGAATGTAACCCCAAGAATGGCATATCGTTTAGATGCAACGTATATTAAATTAGCTTCTAACGATGCAAATTCATATAATGATGTGCGACTTGCTCGTGGATATAGTTTTAAAAATTCGGTTAAAGAATTGGCTATTGGTATTGAGTTTAATTACTATGATTACTCTATGATTAAACGCGAATGGCGTTCTACACCTTATTTAATTGTTCAGATTGCAGGATTTAATTACAACAGAGCAGTTCGCGAAACTACACCTGATAATTTTGAAACCGAAAGTAAAACGGGTTTTACAATTCCTTTCGGAATTGGATATAAAACTACATTAGGAAGAAATATCGGTTTGGGTTTCGAAACAAAATTCCGCTACAGCTTTACCGATGAATTGGATTATAACAATCCGGATATTCCTAAATTAAGTTTCGGAAATCCAGATTCTAACGATTGGTACGTAACTACAGGAATTACCATTGTATTTGGTTTTGGAAGACGAGGCTGTTATTCCGGAGCTTTTTAATATATGGAAGATATTTCAAAAATAAACAAGCAACGACTGCCAAAACATATTGCCATTATAATGGATGGCAATGGTAGATGGGCAAAACAAAAAGGAAAACTTCGGGTCTTTGGACATAAAAACGGCGTAAAAGCAGTTAGAGATGTTGTAGAAGGCTCTGCCGAAATAGGAGTTAAAGTACTTACTTTATATGCGTTTTCTACTGAAAATTGGAATCGCCCAAAAGCCGAAGTCGATGTGCTTATGAATTTGTTGGTTTCCTCTTTAAAAAAAGAACTTAAATTACTGCAAGATAATAATATAAGATTGCAAGCGATTGGAAATCTGGAAAAATTGCCAAAAAAAGCAAAACGAGAGTTGGAAGAAGTCATCCAAATAACAAAAAATAACACACATCTTGTTTTGAATTTAGCAATTAGTTATTCCGCAAAGGAAGAAATAGTTAATGCTTTTAAAAAAATTTCTAAAAAAATTGTTAATAATGAACTCTCAATCGAAGAAATTGATGAAAATATTATTAATAATCATTTATATACACGTAATTTGCCGGACGTTGATTTGGTAATTAGAACCAGTGGAGAAAAAAGAATAAGTAATTTTTTGCTTTGGCAAATCGCTTATGCTGAACTCTACTTTACAGATTTATTTTGGCCTGATTTTAGAAAAACCCATCTAATTCAAGCCATTTTAGACTATCAACAAAGAGAAAGAAGATTTGGTAAAACCAGTGATCAATTAAAGAATAATGAATAGAATAGCAAAAAGTAGTATCCTTTTAGTATTTTTCCTTATCGGAAATATTTTAACCGCACAAAACGTTAAAAACGACTCGATAATTAAAAATGACACCATAATAAAAAACGCAAAAGAATTAAATCTTTTAAGACCTAAAAAATATATTCTTGGAGGTATTGCCATAAAAGGAAACCATAAATTTAGCGAACAATCTATTAAAGCATATGCAGGTTTGACCGAAGGTAAAGAGATTAAAATTCCCGGTGATCAATTATCTTCTGCCATTAAAAAATTATGGAACTCTAAATTGTTTAATAATATTGATGTTTATGTGCAAAAAATAGACGGAAATACAATCTATTTAGAGTTTGATGTGGAAGAACTTTCTAAGATAAATGATGTAAAAATAACAGGCGTAAAAAAATCGAAAGCTGAAGAATTGCAAAAAGAAACCGAATTTAAAAAAGGTGCAATGCTTACTGAAAATTTGATTACTACAACCAAAAATTATATAAAAAAGAAATTTACCGATAAAGGATATTTAAATACCAAAGTCTCTATAGATTATAAAAAAGATTCTACCAATAATTACAATGCAATTATCCATATTGATAAAGGAGAAAAAGTAAAAATTAAAAATCTTCGTTTTCACGGAAACACGGCTTTTAAAGATAAAAAACTCAAAAAATTACTTAAAAAAACAAAAGAAAAAAATATTTTTCACATTTTTAAAGCTTCCAAATTCAGAAAAGACGAATACGATGAAGATTTAAAACGTTTGGTTTCAAAATACCAAGAAAAAGGCTATCGCGACGCTCAAGTAGTAAGTGATTCTATTTCTTGGAATGACGATAACACTATTAATTTAGATATTAATGTTAATGAAGGTGATAAATATTATTTCGGAGATATCAAATTTTTAGGAAATACGGTTTTTTCTGATGAACAATTAAAAGGATTTTTGGGCATTCAAAAAGGAGATACCTATAATGGTAAATTGCTAACCGAACGTGTAAATGGCGATGGCAAACCGGATTCTCAAGATATTTCTACCATTTACCTTAATAATGGTTATATGTTTTCTAATGTAACTGCTGTAGAAACCGGCGTAAAAAACGATACTATTAATATTGAAATAAGAATTCACGAAGATGATCCTGCTTACGTAAAACGCGTTAAAGTGATAGGAAACGATAAAACTAACGATCATGTAATTTACCGTGAAATTCGTACAAGACCCGGAGATTTATTTAGTAAAGAAGCAATTATTCGTTCTATTAGAGAATTAAGTCAGATGGGATTCTTTGATCCTGAAGCGATTTCGCCTGATGTAAAACCAAATTACCAAGATAAAACGGTTGATATTGATTATAATGTAGTCGAAAAAGGTTCCAGCCAAATTGAATTACAAGGAGGTTACGGTGGTGGTGCTTTTATTGGTACATTAGGTCTTTCATTTAACAACTTTTCTATTAGAAATATTTTTAAAGGTAAAGAATACAAACCTGTACCAATGGGAGACGGACAACAATTAGCAATTCGTTTGCAAGCTAGCAAATACTCCAGTACGTATAGTCTTTCGTTTTCAGAACCTTGGTTTGGAGGTAAAAGACCACGATCTTTGTCTTTCTCATTTTACAATTCAAAACAATATAGATACGATTACCGTTCCAGAGATGTAGATAAAAATCAAAAATTAGATATATTTGGAGCAACTGTAGGATTAAGTCAGCGTTTAAAATGGCCTGATGATTACTTTACTTTTTCTTCTGTTTTAAGTTTTCAACGATATACATTAAAGAATTTCTTTTTATCTACTTTTGCTTTTAATAACGGAAATTCTAACAACTTATCACTGTCTTTAAATTTAAGTAGAAATTCAGCAGGACCAAATCCTATTTACCCAATGACCGGTTCTAAATTTTCCATTTCTGCTAAATTAACGCCACCATTTTCTTTATTAGGTAAAGAAAAAGATTACAAACATATGTTGCCGGAAGACAAATATAAATGGTTAGAATTTTACAAATTAAATTATAAAGGAGAATGGTACCACAGTATTTATGATAAATTGGTGTTAAAATCCGGTTTTGACTTTGGTTTCTTAGGAGCGTACAACAATACTTTAGGTATTTCACCATTCGAACGTTTTTATGTTGGAGGAGACGGTATGGGTTCCGGACAGTTTGACGGAAGACAAACTATCGGATTAAGAGGTTATCCTAATGCTAGTTTAACTTCCAATCAAGGAGGAACGGTTTACAATAAATTTACAATGGAACTCCGTTATCCAATAACTTTAAAACCAAATGCATCTATCTATGTACTTGGATTTTTAGAAGGCGGAAACTCGTTTGCAGACATTAAAACTTTTGATCCGTTTAATCTTAAAAGATCTGCCGGAATGGGACTTCGAATCTTTATGCCTGCTTTTGGGATG
>JALSLI010000184.1 GCA_026988395.1 Flavobacteriaceae bacterium
CCATAAGTTCTAAATCCGTTATAGGCACCAACGATTCCGGCATAACGACCAAAAGCAACTACACGACGATTTTTTTTATCTACAATACTTTCATGATCGTACATTTCGATGTTTTTATCGAGCATTACACGTAACAATTCTCTATTGTACGGTTGTTTTTTTATGGTATGCGAAAAGTAAAAATATTTTTTATTTGGTATCAAAGCCTCAATAGGCACCTCTTTTACGCCAAGCATCACATCGCAATCGCTTACATCGTTGGTAACGGCAATTCCTTTATTTTTATAAGCCTCATCGGTAAAAACGCGAATATCCGAACTTTCTACTTTGATTTCCAATTCAGGAAATTCTTTTAACAAATTGGCACAAGCTTGTGGTGAAAAGACAACTCTACGATCCGGCGGATTTTTACGTTCTTTTATAATGGCTAATTTCATGTATTTAGAAGTTTAATTTGGTATAAATTTTGCGTGCTAAAATACGAGTAAAAAAAGAGATAGAAAAGAATTGTACAAAATTTATGAAATTCTTAGTATCTTTGCAGACTTAAAAGTTCTTTGGGGATGACCGGATTTGACAGCAAGGTCAATGGTATTATAAGCATGCCGAGTAATGAAATTGAAAACTCGTAAAACGCTATTTCGACTTTATAAACGGCGAAAATAATTTTGCTTTAGCTGCCTAATCTGAATTACAGTAGGATAAGGCCTCGTCGCACAAGGTGCGAGAGCTAAATGTCGCTATGAAAGCCTTGGTTAACGGCGTTCTGTTAAGCGGCATCGTAAAAGTTAACATAGGTATAAAAGTGTTCCGATTTTATACCGAAATTTAAGGAACTAAGCGTAAATTAGGTTGTTTTTGGCCGGATTTACGACTAAAATTAATCAAAAACTAAGCATGTAGAAAGTAATATTATTGCTTGTTTGGACGAGGGTTCGACTCCCTCCATCTCCACTTTTTTTTAAAAAAAAATCTAAACAAGAAAAAAGATCAGCGGCTTGTTTTTAATTTTTGTATTACTGTTTTCAGAAAAAATCACCAATCGACATTTTTTATACCTATTTTAACACAATATTTAGTAAATATTGTCGTTATTTGCATTGTATGATTTTATATCATATACTTTTTCTTTTTCATAGTAATTTCCCGTTTCATTTATTTGAAACGGGTTTTTTATTGTTATTTTGTATCTTCGTTTATTAATAATAAAGTATTGAAAAAAATAATCGTATCCGTTACCAATGATTTAGCTACCGACCAGCGAGTGGATAAAGTATGTAATTCGCTTAAAGCGGAAGGATTTAACGTGTTATTAATAGGAAGAAAATTAAAAAACAGTCCTAAAATTAAGAGAAAATACCAAACCAAACGGTTTAAACTCTTGTTTAACAAAGGATTTCTATTCTATGCCGAATATAATATACGCCTTTTTGTCCTATTGTTTTTTAGAAAAAAGGATATTTTATTGGCTAACGATTTAGACACGTTACCTGCAAATTATTTGATTTGTAAACTGCAAAATAAAAGATTAGTTTACGATAGCCACGAACTTTTTACCGAAGTGCCCGAACTCATAAACAGACCTAAAACGCAAAAAGTATGGTTGATTGTTGAAAAAAGCATACTTCCTCATTTAAAAAACAACTATACCGTTTGTGATTCAATTGCCAATTATTATAAAAATAAATACAACACCACTTTTTCAGTTATCCGGAATGTACCAAAATTGCAAAATAACATAGATAACAAATATACTTTTCCGTTTAAAACCGCAAATAAAAAAATAATCATCTATCAAGGATCTTTAAACATAGGCAGAGGACTAGAACTTATGATTGAAACTACAAAACATCTTGAAAATTGTATTTTTGTTATTGTCGGAACAGGTGATATTGAGAAAGAACTCAAAAAAACTGTTGCAAAAAACAAACTTAATAATAAGGTAAAATTTTTGGGTAGAATACCTCCAAACGAACTCAAAAACATCACACCAAAAGCCGATTTAGGTATTAGTTTGGAAGAAGATTTAGGTTTAAATTACCACTTTGCACTACCTAATAAAATATTTGATTATATTCATGCCGAAATTCCGGTTTTAGCATCTAATCTACCCGAAATGAAACAATTAGTCATCCAATATAAGGTAGGAGAAATCGCAGAAAACAGAACGCCAAAAAAATTGGCTTTACAAATTAAAAATATACTCAATAAACCAAAAAATCAGTTTAAAAAATCTCTTTTTAAAGCTAAAAATAATCTGAATTGGCAACAAGAGTCCAAAAAACTATTAAAACTGTTTAAAAACACCTAAAATTTGTTAATAACTTCATTAAAAACAAAGCCTTTTAAATAAAAAATACATTCGATTTTAGTATCTTTGTTTCTTGTAATAAAAATTAAAACGAAACCTTGATTATGAGCGACGAAAATAAAAAACACGATTATTCTGCCGATAGTATTCAGGCATTAGAAGGAATGGAGCATGTACGTATGCGTCCTTCAATGTATATTGGTGATGTTGGTGTTAGAGGGTTACACCATTTAGTTTACGAAGTAGTAGATAACTCGATTGATGAAGCAATGGCTGGTCATTGTGACACAATTTCAGTAATAATAAACGAAGATAACTCCATTACGGTTCGTGATAACGGACGAGGTATTCCGGTTGGGTTACACAAAAAAGAAGGCGTTTCCGCATTAGAAGTTGTAATGACTAAAATCGGTGCCGGAGGTAAATTTGATAAAGATTCTTATAAAGTTTCCGGAGGTTTGCACGGTGTGGGTGTTTCAGTGGTAAATGCTCTTTCCAAACACTTAAAAGCTACTGTTTATCGCGATGGTAAAGTCTGGCAACAAGAATATGAAAGAGGGAAACCTTTATATCCTGTAAAAGTGGTTGGCGAAACCGACCAAAGAGGTACTGAAGTCACTTTTATGCCGGACGATGAAATCTTTCAGACGGAAATTGATTTTAATTACGAAACGCTTTCCACAAGAATGCGAGAACTTTCTTTTTTAAATCAACGAATTAAAATATCTATTGAGGATAAAAGACGTAAGGATGATGAAGGTAATTTTATCCGCGAAGATTTTTTTAGCGAAGAAGGATTGCCTGAATTTGTAAAATACTTAGATGCAACACGCGAACCTTTAATTCAAAAAGTGATTTCTATTGAAGGTGAAAAAAACGGTATTCCTGTGGAAGTTGCCATGGTATATAATACCTCATATGCCGAAAATTTACATTCGTATGTAAACAATATTAATACACATGAAGGAGGAACGCATTTATCCGGTTTCCGTAGAGGATTAACACATACATTAAAGAAATATGCCGAAACTTCAGGTTTGTTAAAAAACTTGAAATTTAGTATTTCCGGAGATGATTTCCGTGAAGGATTAACTGCAATTATTTCAGTAAAAGTAGCCGAACCACAATTTGAAGGACAAACAAAAACAAAATTAGGTAACAGAGAGGTTTCTGCCGCTGTAAGCCAAGCAGTTTCTGAAATGTTAACCGATTATTTGGAGGAAAATCCAAATGATGCAAAAACCATTGTACAAAAAGTAATTCTTGCCGCACAAGCCAGACATGCTGCCTCAAAAGCACGTGAAATGGTACAACGTAAAACCGTAATGAGTGGTGGTGGTTTACCCGGAAAATTATCGGATTGTGCTTGGTCTGAACCCGAAAAATGTGAATTGTTTTTAGTAGAGGGAGACTCGGCAGGTGGAACAGCAAAACAAGGTCGTGATCGTAATTTTCAAGCTATTCTTCCTCTTAGAGGAAAAATCTTAAACGTAGAAAAAGCCATGCAACACAAGGCTTTTGAAAATGAAGAAATTAAAAATATGTACACTGCTCTTGGTGTTTCTATCGGTACCGAAGAAGATCAACGTGCACTAAATGTGAGTAAATTACGTTATCATAAAATAGTTATTATGTGTGATGCCGATGTAGATGGTAGCCATATCGAAACTTTAATCTTAACTTTTTTCTTTAGATATATGCGAGAATTAGTAGAAAATGGAAATATTTACGTAGCTGCTCCTCCTTTATATTTAGTAAAAAAAGGAAAAAAACGAAAATATGCTTGGAATGATGAAGAACGTGATGCTATCGTTAAAGAATTCGGTGGCGGAACAATACAACGTTATAAAGGTCTTGGGGAAATGAATGCCGAGCAACTTTGGGATACTACTATGAATCCGCAACACCGTACTATGTATCGTGTAACCATAGAAAATGGTGCAGAAGCAGATCGCGTGTTCTCTATGTTAATGGGTGATGAAGTACCTCCTAGACGTAAATTTATTGAAGATAATGCTACTTATGCAAATATCGATATTTAAAAAATATTTTAAAAGGTCTGTTTTTGCAAAAACAGAACTTTTTTATAAACTTTATAAACGCTAAAAATGAAGAATTATAAAAAAACAGTTAGTCTATTTGTGTTTTTACTAAGTATCACTTTTTACACCAAAGCACAAAGCTTTGACCATATCTTGGTAGCCGGACAAGATGATGCTTCGCGTTATCTAGAGAATTATTTAGAACCTGTCCTTGGCGGATTGGTGCAAAATCTCAATTCCGGTTGGTACCATAGTGGTAAAACACATAAAAAATACGGATTTGATATAACGATTAATGCAACGGCTAGTTTTGTGCCTGATGATAAAAAAAAGTTTCTTTTTAGAAATAGTGATTATAGAGTTCTGGAATTGGCAAATGGAAATTCGCAAGATATTCTTCCTACGGTTATGGGACAAACCACAACCGAACAAATTGATGTAAAAATACCGTTAGATGCTCTTGGAAATGTAATTCCTTCCGGAAGTAACATCGTTCCATCAAGCTTTAAAGTAGCACGTTTTGATGCATTAGATGGTATTGAGGATGAATTACCGGTAGCAGCTGTACCTTCACCAATGGTACAAGTAGGTTTAGGTCTGCCAAGTAAAACAGATGTTAAATTACGCTTTGTTCCTTCAGTAGGTAGTGATGAAGTAACTTTTAATTTATTTGGTATTGGATTGCAACACAATTTATTACAATATTTTAAATTAGATAAAATAACACCATTTGATGTTTCTATTTTAGGAGCATTTACCACTTCAACTACCACCTATATTCCAAAAAACAGCAATATTCCCGGAAGGAATCAAGAAACTACCTTTAGAATAAATGCATATACCGTACAATTAATAGGGAACATTGATTTAAAAGTCATTAATTTTTATGGAGGTTTAGGCTATTCTTCAGGTGCGGCAAATGTAAAAATTAAAGGTACGTACGAATTTAATTATGATATTAAAGATACATTTGGAAATGTAATTAATACTGTAAACGAAGAAGTTACAGACCCAATAAACATCGATTATAAAATAAGTAAACAACTTAAAGCAACTTTGGGTATGCGATTAAATATTGCATTCTTTAAAATATTTGCAGATTATTCCATTCAAGATTACGGAACGCTAAATACAGGTATTTCGTTTAGTTTTAAATAAATTCAATAATAATATAAAATAGATAAAAAATGAAAGTAACAGTAGTAGGTGCCGGAAATGTTGGTGCTACATGTGCAGATGTTTTAGCAAAAAAAGACATCGTTAACGAAATTGTCTTATTAGACATCAAACCAAATTTTGCAGAAGGAAAAGCGTTGGATATTTGGGAGTCTTCACCGGTTAATTACTTTGATACACGAGTAATCGGTTCAACAAATGACTATTCTAAAACAGCTAATTCTGATGTCATTGTAATTACTTCCGGAATACCGAGAAAACCCGGAATGAGTAGAGATGATTTAATTGCAACAAATGCAAAAATCGTTAAAATGGTAACTGAATCTGTTGTAGAACACTCACCAAATGCAAAAATTGTTATTGTTTCCAATCCGTTAGACGTAATGACTTATGCCGCTTTTCTGGCAGCAAAAAAATCTAGAAACGAAGTTTTTGGTATGGCAGGTGTTTTAGATACAGCCAGATATCGTTCATTTATTGCATTAGAATTAGACTGCTCGCCAAAAGACATTCAAGCAGTTTTAATGGGTGGTCACGGTGATACAATGGTGCCATTGCCAAGATATACTACGGTAGGAGGAATTCCGGTAACCGAATTAATTAGTGAAGAACGCATTAATGAAATTGTTGAAAGAACCAAAAAAGGTGGTGGTGAAATCGTAAATTTACTAGGAACTTCCGCTTGGTATGCTCCGGGAGCTTCCGCTGCTCAAATGGTAGAAGCTATCGTTAAAGATTCGAAACGTATTTTTCCGGTTTGTGTTATGTTAGAAGGCGAATACGGTATGAATAACATCGCTTTGGGTGTTCCTGTTAAATTAGGAAAAAACGGTATTGAACAAGTAATCGAATTACAATTAAACAAAGATGAAATGGCTTTATTACAAGATTCTGCAAAAGCAGTTCAAAAAGTAATGAAAACATTAGAAGATATGAAATTATTTTAAGCTGAATAAGGATAAATTCTAAAAATAAAAACTCCGGAAAAGTTACCTTTTCCGGAGTTTTTTTATCACAAAATTAAACTTTTATTTAATTCTAGTAAGACGCAACGTATTTACCATTCCTTTTGCTTGAACAGGCATAGAAGATAAAGTAATTACCAAATCTCCTTTTTGTGCATATTCTTCTTTAACGGCAATTTCAATTAAATCTTCTACGGTTTGATCGGTAGATTTCATTCTGTCATAATAAAAAGCTTTAACTCCCCAAAGTAAATTTAAACGCGATAAAATTCTTTTGTTAGAAGTATAAGCAAGAATATTTGTATTTGGTCGCCAAGCAGAAATCTGAAATGCTGTATAAC
>JALSLI010000185.1 GCA_026988395.1 Flavobacteriaceae bacterium
CCATATTTGCTTCTAAAATAGAATCATCAGGTGATTTTAAAGTAAAAAAACCTTTCTTTTCAATGCCGTTTAATAAAACGGATTTTCCGTCTTTTTTAGAAATGCGATATTGGTTTGGAGCCATTTCTACGCAATAATTACAACCAATGCATTTGGCTCTTTGTAAAGTAATTATAACCATAATTTAAGCTTCAATTTTATTTTTTTCTGCAAATTCTGTTTTTACAATTTTATATAGTTTATCTGCTTGACGTACTCTAAAATTTAATTTCATGGTAACCGAATCGCCTTTTGTTGCTTTTGTTGCTTTTTGGTCATTTACAAACATTTCGGTAACTTCCATTTCTTTTGCTCCGGTAGTTGGACCTGTTATTAAAATGGTATCGCCAATTTTTAAATCGTAAGCATCCATTCTAAATTCTGCTACCTTTGCTTTCGGAAAATAATGAACACCTTTACCGAGGAAAACTTTCTTTTGCGTTGCGTGCGAACCGGATTCTTTAGACCATTCACCTAATTTTTGCCCCAGATAGTATCCGTTCCAGAAGCCGCGATTATAGACTTTATCTAATTCTTGCATCCAACCGATTACTTTTTCTTTGTTAAAAGTACCTTCATAAATACTATCAATAGCATCACGATAACTTTTAATTACCCTTGCTACGTATTCCGGAGCTCTACCGCGCCCCTCAATTTTTAAAACTTTTATTCCTGCATCGGCAACTTGATCTAAAATATCAATGGTACAAAGGTCTTTTGGAGACATAATATATTCATTATCAATTTCCATTTCAAAACCGGATTCTTGATCGATTACCGTATATTTTTTTCTGCAATTTTGTTTACAAGCACCTCGATTGGCAGAAGAATTATGTGAATGTAAACTTAAATAACACTTTCCGGAAACGGCCATACACAAGGCTCCGTGACCAAAAATTTCAATTTCTATTAATCTTCCGGAAGGACCTTTTATTTGTTCTTTTTCAATTAAATCGGTAATGTGTTTTACTTGGCGTAAACTCAGTTCACGACTTAAAACAACTGTATCGGCAAACATGGCATAAAACTTTAAAGTCTCAATGTTTGTAATATTGATTTGCGTTGAAATGTGCACTTCCATTCCTTCTGCTCTTGCCACCTGTATTACGGCCTGATCCATAGCAATCACTGCCGAAATATCGTGTTTTTTTGCTTCTTTAATTAAGGTTTTTACAATAGATAAATCGTGGTCGTAAATAATAGTATTTAAAGTTAAATATGTACGAACACCTTTTGCTTTACAGCGTTTTGATATTTCCTCTAAATCATCTAATGTGAAATTTATAGATGCTCTGGCTCGCATATTTAATTGTTCTACCCCAAAATATATAGAGTCTGCACCGTTATCTAATGCAGCTTGTAAGGATTCAAAATTTCCGGCAGGAGCCATTAATTCTATTTTATTTTTCATAATAATGGTTATGAATGATTTTTAGTTTTCTAGTGATAATTTGCAAAAGTAAGCATAAAGTCTGTATTTATAAGTAACAAGTATTGTTTTTAAATGTTAAAATCTGAAATGTAATAGCTTATGCGTAATTGAAAATTTTATTTTAATCACCATCATTGATATATTTAAACCTTTTGCCGTTAAAAAAGTATTCATATTTTTAAAACGCAATTTGTAATTTTGTAAATTTGTCTTTTAAATGGAATACCAATTTTAAAAAATCCTTTACAAAAGGTAATCTTAAAAAATGAAAATAGCAGTTGTAGGAGCAACCGGAATGGTTGGAAATGTCATGTTAGAAGTTTTGGCGGAAAGAAATTTTCCGTTAACGGAATTGTTAGTCGTTGCATCAGATAAATCAATAGGAAAAAAATTAAATTATAAAAACAAGGAGTATGGTGTAATAGGTTTAGAGCAAGCTGTGAATGAAAAACCGGATATTGCTATTTTTTCTGCCGGAGGCGAAACTTCCAAAAAATGGGCTCCAAAATTCGCAGCAGTTGGCACAACAGTTATCGATAATTCTTCTGCTTGGCGGATGGATGAAACAAAGAAATTAATTGTACCCGAAATTAATGCAAATATTTTAACAAAAGAAGATAAAATAATTCCTAATCCTAATTGTTCTACCGTTCAGTTGGTGATGGCCCTTGCTCCTTTACATAAAAAATACGGAATTAAACGCTTGGTGATTTCTACCTATCAATCAATTACCGGAACCGGAGTAAAGGCTGTTAAGCAGTTAGAAAACGAAGAAAATGGAGTAAAAGGAAAAATGGCATATCACTATCCCATTTATCAAAATGCCATTCCGCATTGTGATGTTTTTGAAGAAAACGGATATACCAAAGAAGAAATGAAGTTGGTTAGGGAAACCCAAAAAATATTAAACGATAAAACGATTGCGGTTACAGCAACAGCTGTAAGAATTCCGGTTGTTGGCGGACATAGTGAAAGTGTAAATATTGAATTTGAAAATGATTTTGATGAAACAGCTATCCGTAAATTATTACACGAAACAGATGGTGTTATTGTGCAAGATAATACCGATATAAATTCCTATCCGATGCCGATTTATGCTAAAGGAAAAGATGCTGTTTTTGTTGGTCGTATTCGCCGTGATTTGTCACAGCCAAAAACTTTAAACATGTGGATTGTTTCTGATAATCTTAGAAAAGGTGCTGCAACCAATGCCGTGCAAATAGCAGAATATTTAATGGAAAATGAATTGGTAAAACCCTGACAATTAGTCCGATTTTTAAAAAGAAGACAAAAAGTCTTATTTCAATACCTTAAATCCGCAAAAGTTTTTGTGGAAGAAAAACTTGAGGATTTGTTAATATACAAAAAAAAACCGCCCAAAAGGCGGTTTTTTTTTGTTTTTAAAAGAATTAAGCTTCTTCTTTTTTAACTTCTTCCTTATCTACTTTTAAGAAATCCTTAATAATTTTTTCTAATTGTGGTTTTGGTAAAGCTCCTTGAGCCATTTGAGGTTCTTCATTCATTGGGCAAAACAACATACTTGGTATGCTTCTTATGCCAAAAGCAGCAGCTAATTCTTGTTCTACTTCCGTATCTACTTTGTAAATCTTCAATTTACCTTCGTATTCATCGGATAATTGTTCTAATATTGGAGCAACCATTTTACATGGACCGCACCAATCTGCGTAAAAGTCAATGATACAAGGCACATCACCTTCGTATTTCCACTCTTTATTTTTTTCGTAATTAAAGACTTTTTCTAAAAAAGTTTCTTTGGTTAATAATTCTGTCATTTTATGTTTTTATTATCTTAAATTTATAAATGTACAACAAATTTGTCTGCAAAAAGACAAAAACCTTACAAATATCAAGGTAACATTTGTTGCATTATGGCTTTATAGCAAAACCTATGCCAAAAAACAGTGTAATTTTATGTATCTTTGGCTAACTAAAAATCAATAAAATGAAAAATGTTCTGTTACTTTTATTTCTCGTTGCTTTTTTTATTTCTTGTAATCCAAATAAAAAACAATCTATGAAAATTAATTATCCAAAAACAGTTAAAAAGCCTGTTATAGACAATTATTTCGACACAAAAATAGTAGATAATTATCGTTGGTTAGAAGATGATCGTTCAGAAGAAACAAAAAAATGGGTGAAAGCTCAAAACGAGGTAACTTTTGCTTTTTTAGATAAAATTCCTTTTCGTGATGCCATACGAAAAAGGCTGGAAGAATTATGGAATTATGAGAAAGTTTCCGCACCCAAAAAACACGGTGATTACACATATTTTTATAAAAATAACGGTTTGCAAAATCAGTATGTATTGTACCGCAAAAAAGGAGAGGAAAAACCTGAGGTTTTTATAGATCCAAATACATTTTCAAAAGACGGCACGGTTTCTTTGGGTGCTGTTCGCTTTACAAAAGACGGGAAATTGGTAGCTTATTCTATTTCGGAAGGTGGTTCGGATTGGCGTAAAATCATCGTTATGGATGCTCTCACTAAAAAAATTAAGGAAGACACATTAAAAGATGTAAAATTTAGTGATATATCATGGTATAAAAACGAAGGATTTTATTATTCGAGTTATGATAAACCTAAAGGAAGTGAATTGTCTGCAAAAACAGATCAACACAAAGTTTATTACCATAAATTAGGCACAAAACAACAACAGGATCAAGTGATTTTTGGTGAAAAATCTAACGAGAAACACCGTTATATCGGAGCAAGTGTTACCGAAGATAATCGATATTTAATTATTTCTGCAAGTGTTTCTACTTCCGGAAATAAATTATTTTTAAAAGATTTAACCAAACCAAAAAGTAATTTTATAACTATTATAGACGATACAAAAAGTGATACTTATTTGTTGGATAATATTGGCGAAACATTGTTTTTTGTAACCAACAGAAATGCTCCTAATAAAAAAGTTGTTCGCGTAAAAGCTTCAAATCCAATACCTGAAAATTGGGAAGATGTATTGCCGGAAACGGATTTTGTTTTATCGGCAAGTACAGGCTCCAATTACATTTTTGCAAAATATATGGTAGATGCGATTTCAAAAGTAAAGCAATATGATTATTCAGGTAAATTTATAAGAGAGATTAAATTACCCGGAATTGGTACGGTATCCGGATTTTCAGGAGAAAAACAAGATTCGGTTTTATACTATTCCTTTACCAATTATATAAAACCGGCAACCATTTATGCATTTAATGCTAAAACAGGAAATTCCAAATTATATTGTAAACCCAAAGTCGCTTTTAATCCGCAGGATTTTGAATCTAAACAGGTATTTTATACCTCAAAAGACGGCACAAAGATACCAATGATTATTACCTATAAAAAAGGACTGGAATTAAATGGTAAAAATCCAACAATTCTTTATGGTTATGGCGGATTTGATATTAGTATCACACCAAGTTTTAATCCTGCATACATTGGTTGGATGGAAAGAGGAGGCGTTTATGCCGTGCCAAATATTCGTGGCGGAGGAGAATACGGTAGAAAATGGCACGATGCGGGAATTCAAATGAAAAAACAAAATGTATTTGATGATTTTATCGCTGCTGCGGAATATCTGATTAAAAACAAGTATACCTCACCTGAGTATTTAGCAATTCACGGTAGGTCAAACGGCGGTTTGTTGGTTGGTGCGGTAATGACACAACGTCCGGATTTATTTAAAGTAGCCTTACCAAGTGTTGGTGTGTTAGATATGTTGCGATATCATACTTTTACAGCAGGAGCAGGATGGGCGTATGATTACGGAACAGCCGAGCAAAGCAAAGAAATGTTTACTTATTTAAAGAATTATTCACCTGTTCATAATGTGAAGAAAGGCGAAAAATATCCGGCAACTTTAATTCAAACCGGCGATCACGATGATCGTGTGGTTCCGGCACATAGTTTTAAGTTTGCAGCTCAATTACAAGATAAAAACGCGAGTGAAAATCCGGTACTTATTAGAATAGAAACCAATGCAGGTCACGGAGCAGGAACACCAACTTCAAAAATAATTGATCAATATGCTGATATGTTGGCTTTTACTTTGTATGAGATGGGATTTGAGTGATAGGTAAATTATTTTGTCTAATAAAAGATTTTAGACCGTTTTGCTTTTAGACAATACATATAATTCGTAAAACTTAATGTATACAAATATTTTACAATTTATACGCTAATTTAAACATAATTACTCTTGGTAATATATAGGTTTTTGTATCTGAAATGATAAATTCATTAATCGTATTGTTTTGCTTGTATTTAGTGTTAAATAGGTTTCGAGCACTGATTTCATATTGCCACGGACTATCTTCTTTTTGGTAAGACAACTTCGCGTTAAGCATAAAAAAAATGTTGTTATCATTGTTACTATTGGTATATTTATCGTATGAAAAATCGGAATTAAAGATAAAATCTTTTAAGAAATCATAATCCAAATCAACTTGCAAAGATTTAGAGCTAAATTTAGATTTATTTCCTGTTAAGTATTGGTTGTTGGAAATTAAATATGCAATTTCTACATTCGGAAATTTTTTAAATAATGTTTGTACACTTGGTTTTATGGTGCTGTTTATTGATTCGTTTTTTGAAGTATTGTTGTTTACAATTTGATAGAAAACCGATTTACTTAAAGAACTACTTATTTTATACCTAATGTTATTTATCCTTTTAGAGAAAAGACCGCTTGTTGAAATACGATTTTCGGGTTTATAAAACATTATTTGCGTATTAAATTGGTTTATACCGTCTAATTGTATCGTGTTTTTAATGCTTCTTACTTTTTCAGAATAATTTACTCCGATATTAAAATGATATCCTCGATATAAATTGTACTTGTAATAATTTGCATAAATAGTATGCGATAAATTATTTTCAAGAAAATTATTTCCTTTAAAAACTTGGTTAAATTGAGTAAGCACATAATTTGTAGCCAGCATTTTAGCATTTGGAAAACTTGTTTGTAAACGATATCGCAAGTTTAATTTTTCGCTATTTCTAAAATTGATTTTTAAGGTAAATTGCGGTAAAAACATTCCTTTTGAAAAATGTTCTTTTTCTTGAAACTGTTTTGTTTTCCATTGGTAATTATGATAAAAAACTG
>JALSLI010000186.1 GCA_026988395.1 Flavobacteriaceae bacterium
GAATTTTTTATGATATTTTTTTGTTGTTTTTTTAGTGTGTTATTTTACTTCAAATAAAACCTTAACGCTATACTTTACCGGAACTTTTTTTCCGTTAGATTTTCCGGGAATCATTTTTGGCAGATGGTTTATTATTCGTTTTATTTCATTTTTAATAATCGGACTGTATTTATTGCCTAATACTTTGTAGGTTTTTGATATACCGTTTTCATCAATTATAAACAAAACACGTATTTCGTAAAATCCTTTTTTAAGACCTGCTTTTTTACCAACAGAATTATTAAAATTATCTAAAACAAATCGCGAAACATTGGTAAGTAAACACGATTTTTTATCATCTTCAGTGGTTTTATTTTGACAACTTGGATAAACTGGAGCAGACTCGATTAAATTGATGTTTGTAGCTGTATTTAATTCTTTTTTGTTGTAATGTAGTGTTTCAGTTGATTTGTGTTTTTTGTATTTTATGGGTGTTTGAGATATTGTTGTCGATTTTTTTATAGTTGGTTTTACAAAAGATTTTTTGTTCTTTTTTGGCTGCTGTATTCTATTTTCTTTTTTTATTTGAACCGGTTTTTTGTTTCTTGCAATTACTTTTTTACTGGATGTTTTAAGGGTTTTTTTAGGATTGGTAATTTTTTTGACTTTTGATTTTTGAACCTTAACCAATGTTTTATTCTCTTTTTTAAGAGGCTCTGTTTTGGTTTTTTTTAAAATTGCCTTTTGTTTCGGTTTGTTTTTAGATTTTATAGCTACTTTTTGTTTTTTATCGGTTTTTAGTTCTTTTTTTAAAGCCGAATATGTGGTTACTCTATTAGATAAAGATTGTTTTTTTTGTTCTGTGCCGGTTCTTTTCAAATTAGAATATGTAGTTACATTTTTAGAAACATCATATTTTTTTTTGGTTAGTAAAGTAATTCCGGATTTTGAATAAGTTGTAACACTTTTAGATATATCTTTTCTGTTGTGTAGGTAGTCATCATTTTCATTAAAGTTTTTTAATTGCGAATATGTGATAACGTTTGGTGTAATGGTATCCTTTTTTTGGTATTGATTTAAATTTTCGAACTCTGCCAAATAGGCGTTTATTTTACTTGTTTCTTCTACTTCGGCTTGCGTTGAAGTAAAACTTAAAATACCGAAAAAAACGGCAATCCCCAAGGTAAATATTATTAAAAAAGCATTTGTTTTTTTGTAGTTGTTCATTGTAAATAAGGTTGTTAATTCTTTGCAAAATTAAGATAAATTAATGAATTTTAATAAAATCCTCTTTTTAAACGATTATAAATTTTGGAAGGATTTATTGTTAATACAAACCGAATACGCTCCGGATAATCAGAAAAACTTGGTTCAAAACCGTTAGAGGATTGTAACGGAAAATAAAATTCTAAAAAGTTGTTTACCAAATTAAGACGAATACCGCTATCATATTTAAATACCGGATTTTGGTTTTTACTTTTAAAAACACCAAAATCGGTGTAAAACTCAATCCATTTCCAAATTCCGATACCATTATTATTGCTTATCAGCCACTCATCTGCTTTATTATTGTTAAAAAATGATTTAAAACCGCCTTCCGCTATGATAAATTGCTGACTTAAAACACCGGTTGTTTCCGATCTGCCAAGATATGAATAATCAAATAAATAATCTGAAGGTCTGTTTAGAGAGAAATTAAAGAAATCGGTTGCTGTATTGTTTGTTAGAAACATTCCGGCGTAAAATCGAAAGTGATATTGTCTTTTTTTAGGTGTAAATTTCCGGTAACGGTAATCAAAACTCAATTTTGAAAAAAGATTAGCATACTGAAAATCTATTAAATATCCTTTTTCTTTAATGGCCTTGATG
The DNA here is from genome assembly GCA_026988395.1 of Flavobacteriaceae bacterium. GTDB lineage: Bacteria > Bacteroidota > Bacteroidia > Flavobacteriales > Flavobacteriaceae > S010-17. The sequence continues at coordinate 1,849 of JALSLI010000186.1, forward strand.
TTGGAGTTGCTGTATCGAATATTAAAAACTTGGTAGTTGTTAAATTCTTCAATTGGTGTTCCGGGTTCGTTTTCTTTTCTGATAAAAATATAACGACTACTAATATTTTTACCGCCAATTTGACGATAATCTTTTCGTTTTAATTCGACATTAAAATAAGGTGAAAATCTTGTGTATGATAGGTTGGGAGCATAGTGGAATGTGCTAAAAATATTACCAAAATTAATTTGATTTAAAAATTTGGATTCCGGATAAAAATTTTGAAAACCAAAAGAAAATGAACCTGTAATTTGTTTGCTTTTTAAACCATATGTTGGTGTGATTTTATAAATCCATTTTTTCTTGAATACCGTATTGTTTGATAATCGTAAACCAAGAATTAGACCGTCGTAATAATTGTAATCATATATAAAATTAAAAAATAATTGGTTGTAGTATGGATCGTCTATATCTTTCATAAATCGCAATTTTAACGGACGATTCAAAAGACTTGGTTTTAGGTTTTTCCAATTGTCTTTTTGGTTAAATTCGGGCGTTAAATAGTTGTAATTTAAAGATAAGCGGTTGTAATCTAATTTTGGTATGGCAATGGTTTTGGTTGTGTCTATATTTTCAATCCATTTTTTAAAAATAATTTTTTTATCTGCAATACCATATAGTGCAATTGGTGCATCAAACTTGGTTTTATTTTTTATTTTTACATAGATAGAGTCTTTGGTTTTTTGCACTTTTTTAATGGTGTAATCAATATTTTTTTTCGTTTTTAAATAGGTTTCAAAAAACCAATCTAGATTTTTGTTGGTGTTTTTTAAAAGTTCTTTTTTAAATGCTGTTGTGTTTGTTTTTTGTAGTAAGTGATTGCTGTAAAATTTTTTTAAAGTTTTTGGAATCGTGTTTTTTTCAATAAAATTATCCAAGTAATTTAAACCGATTCCCGCTTTGTATTTATTTACAATTTTGCGGTTAAAAGTAGAAAGCGAATCCGAACGTGTGTTTAGAGCTTGATCTAAATTTTTTCGCATGGCAAACTGGTAAACAAACGGATACTTTTCGTTAAATTTTATTTCGGAAAGATGGTAGCTTTTTATTCCCCAAATTTTAGAAATATTACCAATTGCTTTGATTTCGGGATAGTATTTTTCTACATATTTTAGCATTAGATATACTTGTAATCCGTCATTTAACCAATAATCTTTCCGTTTTTCGGTGATAATGGTATTGTCTATAAATTTTTTGGTTAAAATTTTAAAGGTTTTTATATCGAATTCAAAATTTTCTTGAAATGGATTTAAAAATTTAGGCAATTGATTTAAACCGTAAACCGGATTTTTTTTATACGTAATATTATTAAGTAGAATCTTTTTGTGCGGATAGTCTCCTAAGTAATTTTTTATAAAGTTAATTTGCCTGTTAATAAGACTATTAGCGATTTTAAAATCTAATTTTTTGGTATCTAAATTAGATAAAACAGTAAGATTTTTTGTTTGAAAATTTTTATAGTTGTTTTCCGTGAGGATTTCTATTTCGGTATCTACTCTTTTTTTTCCTGTTAAAGAAACAATTTTAGTACTGTCTTTTAATTTTTTGTTTTGGTTAAAACCGGAAATTATGGTGTATTCTTTTGGTATTTTAAATGTGATTTCATAATCTGTTGGTAATATGTATAAGTCATCCATATTGTAATTGGATTGTAAATGCCATTTTTTATCGTAAACAGCAGGTGTTAAATGCCAAAAGCGTAAATGATATCCGTTTTGTGATTTTCCGTATTTTGTAAATTTTGCATTTGGTATTTTTACAATATATGTAGCAATTAGATTTAAAGAGTCTCCCGGAATTAAAGGTTTTTTTAATGGAATTTTTACAATATCCGGCGTGTTTTCATCAATTTTAAATTTAGATAAACTATGTTTATCAATAATACTTAAAATTTTAGAATGTCCTCTTTCTTTCTCTTTAGAAAAATATAACGACCTGTCATAATCATCTAATAATCGTTTGGATAACGGTGTATTTGGATTTTTATAACTGTTCATCCAATTATGGAGGTAGATGGTATTTAAAGTATCTTTAGAATAGTTATAAAAGAGAATTTCTTCAATAATATTTAAAGAATCCTTTTTAGGATATAAACGTGCATTAATTTTAATTTTTTGCGTTTGCGAAAAAGCAAAACTTGTAAAAAACAGAAATATTATAATTAGTTTTATCCTCATATAAATACAAAGATGTGTTATTTTTTAGAAACAACTTAGATTTTAACAAATTTTATGTTTTTGGGGTAGTTTTCTATTTGCAAGTAATAAATTCCTTTTTCTAAAAATGAAGTGTTTAAAGTTGTTGCTTTATCGGTTAAAATGGTGATTGTTATTTTTTGTCCTAATTGATTATAAATAGTCATTTTACTACCGATAAGATTATGCTCTACTTTATAATGGATGTTATTTTGAGCAATATTTCCATTGGTAAAATAAAACAAATCAACTAAGAAATTATTTTCCGGTATGGCTAGTGTTGTTGCAGATTCCAATTCGGCTACAACCGGTAAATGATCACTCATTAGATAGAGGTTAGAGCGAAGTGTGAAATCGTAATTTCCGGTACAAGATGCATCGTCAATTCTTTTATTGTAGCAATTTCCGTTATTGCCGAAACTTTTATAACTACCGTTAACATAATTAATATCGGAAGAATTTAAAATATTTTCTGAAAAAGTAATAAAATCGAAGCGATCATCTAAGCCTCCACCTGCACCATAACCGTTAAATTCACTAGTGCTTGTACGCGTTGCTTGTGTGTGAATCGCTCTAAAATTATAATTTGTATGCCAACTTTGCAGCGTGTTGTTTTGGTTTAAAACATCCTTCATAACCACATGATTACTGTTGTCTAATATTTTTTGGTATCCGCTTTCGCTGGAAGTATAAAAGTTAAAATCACCTGCAAAAATCACATAACTATTTGGGTTTAAATTATTTAGTGCATTTGTAAATTGCTCAACCATTTGTAAACGAGTTTGTTCATTTGTTGTACCTTGACTTGCTTTTAAATGCGTAACAAAAATTTCTAAATAAATTGGGTTATTTGTTTGTGTACTTGTGTTTAATAATAAGGTGTAATGATTAATATCTCTAATATAAGTGAGAATTTCTTCTTGGTTCGTCAAGGTAAAATAATCGGAATTAAAATATAATTCTTGTTGTAAACTGCTATAAGGACCAGTGTCCGATTGGTTGTAAACAAAAGTTGCTTTTTGATAATTTTTACCTATTCCGTTTAATGAAAAAGTTAAAATATCGTTAGCTGCTTCATCTGACTCTAACTCACAAACCATAAAAATATCAGGTTGATAGACATTTAAAATATCTTTAAGAATCATATTTCGATTTTGCGGAGGAGCTGTTGGATAGTTTAATAGGTTGTAAGACATAACTTTAAAAGGAGTTTGACTTTTTACCGAAAACATACTTACAAAAATAAGTAAAAATAAAATAAATCGCATATAAAATAGTTGTTGGTTGCAAAATTACTATTTTTTTGGATGTTTCCTTGTTTTATTTTTAAATTTCCAATTATAATCTTGAAGTTTATTTTTGTTTTCAACTTGAAAATAACAGGTTTACATTACGAAAATAAAAAATTGTACTTGCGAATATAAAAATAAATTGTATTTTTGTCAATATTTATGAAAGTTAAATTTTATAGATATAATTGCTAAAAGAAAAATTATGTTTAATCCTCCTTAAATCAAACCATCAAAATAGTTCTCTTTAATTTAAAAATTCCCCCTATGAAAATTAACAACTTACTTATATTAGTATTTTTTGGTTTATCGTTTAATGTTTTTTCTCAATGCCATGATAATCTCGTTGCGGATTATCTTACGAAACTTAAAAAAACCAAAAAAACAAATTTAAAGGAACGAAGTGCTTATATGCAATTGGCTAAGTATTATCAATATACTTGCGAATGTGAAAAAGGTACCGATCGTCCTAAAGAATTGGTGATATTGATTAATCGTATTGTTGATGTAAACAAAAAATATTACCATAATAAATATGCTGTTTTAAATAGAGTTACATTGTGTAAATCTATTTCTTCTAAGAAATAGTGTTTCTAAAAAAAATTACTAAAATTATTAAATTATGAAAAGAATGCCCTCAAAAGAGAATGTGAAAATGTTCTTGTATAAAAAATGGTTTTTAGCAATTTTAACATTGCTTTTTGGATATGTAGGTTTCTCTCAAGCTACTTTTACTTCAGGGAATACAGCATCAGAGTTAGTTAGCCATATATTAGGTAACGGAATAACAATTTCCAATGAAGTAATTACTCATGGAAATGGCTCGCAGGTAGGTGTTTTTAGCAATGGTATAGCAGGTGCTAATTTGAATATCGATAATGGTATTTGTTTAACAACTAGTAGTGTTCCTGAAGCTTTTTCTACAAATGATGGTACTTTAACTTCAATCACGTATAATGGTACATATAGCGATCCTGATTTGGTAGCAATTCATCCGCAAGCAATTTACGATGTTGTTATTTTAGAGTTCGATGTAACATTAAGTCCTCAAACAAAAAGGTTAGTCGTTACGTATCAATTTGGTTCGGAAGAATATCCAGATTATGTAGGAAGTAATTTTAATGATATTTTTGGTTTTTTTATATCAGGAGGAGAT
>JALSLI010000187.1 GCA_026988395.1 Flavobacteriaceae bacterium
TTGTAAATGTGTTTTTTATCTCCTGTTGTAAAATGCCATTTTCCTTTTATGGCACCTTTTTCTTTTGCATAAGCGTTTAAAACGGAAACACTGTCTTTTATTGGTGTAACCGACATTGATAAAAACAATACATCATTGTCATTTTTAAATGCCTCTTGAACGGTTTCCATATTAGTTGCCATTACAGGGCAAATACCTTGGCAGCGAGTAAAGAAAAAATTAGCCACATAGATTTTATCTTTAAAAGTGTCTTGCGTTATCGTGTCGCCATATTGATTAATTAATGTAAAATCGGCTATTTTATGACCGCGTTTTTGATTACGAACACTTTTATCTACCAATCTCGGGTTTACATCAACCGGATTATAAACTGGTAATTTTTTGGTAGTATTGGTAAATAAATATATGATAGTTACCATTAAAATAGAGAAAATACAAAAAAACAAAACGTTTTTCAATAGTCTGTCATAGGGTTTTTTCAATTTAGATTGTTTCATATTAAGCTATTTAGCATGAGGTATGTTTAAAAAAAAAATGTATCTTTGAAACTTTCAAATTATTTTACAAAGTTACTACTTATGAAAAAACTATTTCCATTTTTAAGCATTTTATTTTCAATATCACTTTTTTCGCAAATCGTTACAAAAGATGATTATTTAAAAGAATTACAAAAATTAGAAATGCGTTCAGGTCAAGCAAAAATGATGCATCGTGCTAATCCTAATACGGTAAATTACGATTTAAAGTACCATAGACTAGAACTACAACCATCATTAGACCCTGCAAATCCTACAATTACAGGTACAGTTACTTCATATTTCGTAGCAAAGGAAAACCTTAATACTATTCATTTTGATTTAGCAGCAAATATGAATGTAACGGCTGTTATGCAAAGAGGAAATAATTTATCATTTACTAGAACCGGTGATGATATCGCAATAACACTTCCGGTAACGCAAAATATGGGTGTTTTAGATTCTTTATCTATTAGTTATAACGGAAATCCGGTTAGTTCCGGTTTTGGTTCTTATGAGGTAAGTACTCACGGAGCAAATAATGATCCAATAGTGTGGACTCTTTCTGAGCCATACGGAGCAAAAGCTTGGTGGCCGTGTAAACAAGATTTAATTGATAAAATTGATTCGGTTGATGTGATTGTTACACATCCAAATACGATGAAAGCAGCTTCTAACGGTTTGTTGATTTCGGAAACTGCTTCCGGAAATAACACTATCACACGTTGGAAACATCGTCATCTTATTCCTGCTTATTTAGTTGCATTTGCAGTTACTAACTATTCGGTTTATAACGATTATGTGGCAAACGGAGATTTTAATGTAGTAAATTATGTATATCCTGAGAATTTATCAAATGCACAATCCGGCACAGCAGTTACACCAAGTATTATGGATTTATACGGACAATTATTTGAGCCTTATCCGTATGCAGATGAAAAATATGGTCATGCTCAGTTTGGCTGGGGCGGAGGTATGGAACATACAACCATGACTTTTATGGGAGGATTTAGCAGAGGTTTAATCGCACACGAATTAGCACACCAGTGGTTTGGTGATAAAGTAACTTGCGGTTCTTGGCAAGACATTTGGTTAAATGAAGGTTTTGCAACCTATTTAACAGAACTAGTTACCGAAAATTTTGATGGACAAACTGCTTTTAAAAATTGGCGAGTTGGTGCTGTAAATTATATCACTTCATCTCCCGGAGGTTCCGTGATGGTTCCTGCAACAGATACATTAAGCGTTGGTCGTGTTTTTAATGGTAGGTTGTCATATCGTAAAGGAGCAATGGTTTTACATATGTTACGCTATAAATTAGGAGATACTAACTTTTTTCAAGGAGTAAAAAATTATTTAGACGATCCAATATTGGCTTTTGCTTACGCGAAAACAGATGATTTACGCAATCATTTAGAAGCAGTAAGTGGCGAAAATTTACAAGAATTTTTTAACGATTGGTATGTTGGCGAAGGATATCCTAGTTTTCAAGTAAATTGGAATTATAATACAACAACACAACAGGTTAATTTTAGAGTTTTTCAAACACAATCGCATCCTTCGGTTTCTTTCTTTGAAACGCCATTACCAATTACAGTTTATGGTGCCGGCGGTCAAGAACAAACACTTCGTTTAGAATTAACACAAGACGGTCAATATTTTAGTGAGCCAATTGGTTTTGCGGTTACTTCAATTGTAGTAGATAATGATGTACAATTGATTTCTCAAAACAATACTGCTACATTAAATACGATAAATTTCACATTGCAAGAACAGTTAAATGTGTATCCTAATCCGGTAAAATCAATTTTACATATTGAGAATGCAGGTAATTTAGAAGTTAATAAGATGGTTATTAGTAACGTGTTAGGGAAAGAAATTCTTAAAATTGAGGGTTTTGCACCAGAGATTTCTTTAAAAGGTTTATCTGATGGAGTTTATTTTATTACGATTAAAACAACAAAAGGAGATGTTGTAAAGAAGATAATTAAAGAGTAATTTTCAATGCAATTAATACATCCGAAAAATTTAAATTTTTCGGATGTATATGTTTGCAAACACAAAGATTTATTTCGTTGCCATTTCTGTATAGTATTTATAGAAATACGGTATAGTTTCAATTCCTTTTAAGTAATTAAATACACCAAAATGTTCGTTTGGTGAATGGATGGCATCACTGTCTAAACCAAATCCCATTAAAATGGATTTACTTTTAAGTTCGTTTTCAAAAAGAGCAACTATTGGTATGCTACCTCCGCTGCGTTGTGGAATTGCCGGTTTTCCAAATGTTTTGGTGTAGGCTTTGTTGGCAGCTTTATAGCCAATATTATCGATTGGTGTAACATAAGGATGTCCGCCATGATGAGGTGTTACCTTTACTTTTACAGCTTTTGGAGCAATTTTTTCAAAATGTTCTTTAAATAATTTAGTAATTTCATTCGGATCTTGGTCAGGTACTAATCGCATAGATATTTTGGCATATGCTTTTGATGGAATAACTGTTTTTGCACCTTCACCTGTATATCCTCCCCAAATACCATTTACATCTAAGGTTGGTCTGATGGAATTTCTTTCGTTAGTAGTGTAGCCTTTTTCACCATACACTTCTTCAATATCTAATGCTTTTTTATATTCTTCTAATGAAAATGGTGCTTTTGCCATTTCTGCTCTTTCTTCCGGAGTTAATTCAATAACTTTATCATAAAAACCCGGAATGGTAATATGATTATTTTCATCGTGTAAGGAAGCTATCATTTTTGCCAATATATTTATTGGGTTGGCAACAGCACCTCCGTATAAACCGGAATGCAAATCACGATTAGGACCGGTTACTTCTACTTCAACATAACTCAATCCACGCAATCCGGTTGTAATGGATGGCTGGTCGTTACTAATCATTCCGGTATCTGAAATAAGAATTACATCGTTCTTTAATTTGTCTTGATTTCTTTTTACAAACCATTCTAAACTCGGTGAACCGATTTCTTCTTCACCTTCAATCATAAATTTCACATTACACGGTAATTGATTGTTTTTTACCATGTATTCTAATGCTTTTACATGCATGTACATTTGACCTTTATCATCGCATGCTCCTCTGGCAAAAACAGCTCCATTAGGATGTATTTCCGTTTTTTTAATTATCGGTTCAAAAGGAGGCGAATCCCATAGTTCAATAGGATCGGCAGGTTGTACATCGTAATGTCCGTAAACCAATACTGTTGGTAGGTTTTTATCGATAATCTTTTCACCGTAAACAATAGGATTTCCGGGAGTTTCACAAATTTCAACAGTATCGCAACCTGCATCTTCTAAGCTATCTTTTACTTGATTAGCTGTTTGTAAAATAGCATTTTTATAATTGGCATCTGCACTAATAGACGGACTTTTTAGTAAAGTAAACAACTCCTCTAAAAAACGGTCTTTATTTTCTTTGATATAATTTTTTATATCGCTCATAATTGTATAGAAATTTAATTTTCATCAAAATTAGGGAAAATTTACTTTAAACCGTAAAAATTTATGAAATTAGCTTTGTTTAGCTGTAAAATTATAAAATCCTTCATTTAATTGTTTATTTTTCAGTATTCTATCTAAAAAAAGTATAAATTGTGATGAATTTTGCGAGTTAAAACTTTGCAATTTGTAAGTTATATGTATATTTGCACTCCAAAATGCGAGTGTGGTGGAATTGGTAGACACGCTAGATTTAGGATCTAGTGCCGCAGGGCGTGAGAGTTCGAGTCTCTCCACTCGTACAAAGAAAAAAGAGTTGTTCAATTTTGAACAACTCTTTTTTTATGACTTATTTACAAGCTTTTTAATAATAAAGCTGCATTATAAAATTTTAGTCTAAAAATTCAAAACTTCTTCAAGCTTGTGCATTATCATATCAGAAGTTTTACAAATTTAAGAGCAAAAAAAAATACTTTAACAAAATGTTAAAGTATTTTTACAGCTTTCCTTTTTCTCACTTCATAGCTATATTTAGAATATTACTATCAAATTGATAACACAAAATTACAATAATAATTTGTAATATTACAAAAAATTCTAAAAAATGCGTTTGTATACTTCCAATCCGGTATTTAATTCTTTTTTTTGGCGAAAGAAAGAATATGGTACAAATAAAATGACCTTGTTTGGTGTTATTGTTAAGACGTTATTTAGTTTGTTTTTGGTGAGCAGTTCCATTTGGTATGTTTGGACAATAAGTGCTAAAGGAAAAGAGGTGAGTTGGTATTTATATGGCGGAATGATTGTAGCGGTTATTGCTAGTGTAATTACTTCGTATAAACAAAAATGGGCTCCGATAACGGTGCCTGTTTATGCTATTGCAAAAGGCTATTTTTTAGGTGCAATTACCGTTTTTGCGAGTCGCCGTTATCCGGAATTACCTTTAAAAGCTATTTTTTATACCATTGTTACGTTTGTGGTGGTGTTATTTTTGTATAAAATGCGGATAATTCAGGTAACTAAAAAATTTAGAAGTATTATTTATAGTGCAATTGCTACTATTTTTACGATATATTTTATTGGATTTATTTTCCGTTTATTTGGCGTTTCGTTTCCTTTTCTTTACAGTTCATCTTGGATTTCGATTGCTTTTTCGGTGATAATAATTACCGTAGCATCTTTTTCTTTATTGTTAGATTTTGATTATATAGAGAGGTACCTTTATAAAGCACCAAAGTACAAAGAATGGGTGGCAACTTGGGGTTTGTTAGTAACTTTAATTTGGATGTATTTGGAAATCCTTCGATTGTTAAAAAAAATTACAAATCGTTTTTAGTTCTAATAATTATAGGAATGGTAAATTGTGCCTTTACCGGAATTCCCATTTTAATCGCGGGTTTCATTTTAGGGAGATTTTGAAAGCTATTTTTAATAATGGAATCTTCTATTTTAGTATGATTATTATAATGATGTTGTATAGATGTTATTTTAGCTACGCCTAATGTGTCAATGGTAAATTCAACAATAATTGAATCCTTTGTTTTAGTGTTTAACCGAATGTTTTTTTGTGTTATATTTTGTTGTATTCTCTTTGCAATTGCTTGATAAAAACAAGTTTTTTGTAGTCTTGTTTCAATTTTAGCACATTCAGGTAAAACAGGATATAAATCAATTTTTGTATAATTAATTGAGGGCTGTATTTTTTTAACAGAGGTGTTATTTACAGGTTTGCATGAAAAAAACAAGATAAATAATGGAAAAATCCAATAAAAGAGGGTGGTTTTTATATACATTTTCTTATTTCATTTACAGCAAAAGTACATTATTTTTTTTCATTTAAAATGGAATAGATTAAATACAAAAAAATATGTACAACAGTTTAACGCAGTAATTAAATTAATCTTACCTTTGCTTTTTAAAAATTAAAAATCATAAAAATGAAAAAATTAATAATTCTTTTTGTATCTATTTTAGTGTTAAGTTCATGTGAAAAACCAAATAAAATAGCATTTGTTAATACCGAAAAATTAATCCAAGATTTTAACGGAACAAAAAAGGCTGAGGCAGAATTAAAAAAGAAGCAAGAAGATATGCAAAAGCAATTGCAACAAATGGGGCAACAATTTGAAGCAAAAATTAAAAAAATGTCTCCTCGTCAACAACGTAAAAATTATCAAAAATTGATGCAAGAACAACAACAATTACAACAAATACAACAACAAGCTCAATACCAGTTGCAAGCTGAAAGTCAGAAATCTATTCAAGATATTTCTAAACAAGTTAATGATTTTGTAAAAGATTACAGTAAAAAACACCAGTATAATTTTGTTTTAGGAACTGTTTCTGTTAATGGAGCCGTTATGTATGGTGAAGAAAAAGTAGATATTACATATGATGTCTTGAAAGAATTAAATCAAAAATTTGACGCCGGAGAGTTAGATTCTGCTAAAGATAAAGAAGATAAAAAAGAAGATAAATCAGATAAAGAT
>JALSLI010000188.1 GCA_026988395.1 Flavobacteriaceae bacterium
CTACCGTAAAATAATCACCATTAAAGGATTTTAATTGGTTATTTTTAGTGTGTAAAATATACTGTCCAAAAGTTACAGGAACATGTTTATAGGTTTGTTGTAGTTTAATGTGTTCAAAACCTAAGTTGTCTCTTTCGGTTTTAATAATAGTAAAATCTTCATTATTGTCTAATTGAAGACGTTGTTTCAGGTAATTAATACCTGCTGTTTTGGAAACATTGTTAATTTCCGTTTCAAATCTTGGAGCATTTTTAGCCGTAACTTTTTTCGCTTGCTGAGCAAATGAAAAAGCAGTTACAAAAGTTAAAACATACCATAAAAAGTTTTTTTGTTTCATAAAAAAAATTTAAAAAGTTAATAAAAAATTATAATGATTTAACAATCATTTTATTGAGGAGAGACGCCGAATTTAGTAAAAAAAATCATAAATCTGCAAAAACGCAGGCTTTCAATATAAAAGCGTAAGTGATAAATTTAAATTCGTTTTTTGATTATTAGCATTAATACTAATTTAACAGCTTTTTAATAAAAAAAAACTAACAATAAATAATAAACAGATTATTTTAATGAAGTGTTGTTAAAAAAATCCTGTAATTATTGCTAATTTATTAATTTATCAGGAGTTTTTCTTACCAAATAATACAATAAAAGCAAAACAGAAAAAGCAAAAGAAATTGTCATTAAAAAACCGGAAATCGCGATTAGATACTTTGTCCATAATATTCCTGTCCACAGAAAATAAATTCCGCCAAATGTAATTATTAAAGAAATAAATGGTTCTATGCTTAAGTATCGTTTATATTTAACAGGAAGGTTTGTGGTAAATAATAATATTCCGGTTATAAAAAAAATAACAGATAAAGACAAAATGTGCGTATGGATAATTGTAATTATCTCACGTTTTGATTTTTTAAACTTCATTATTTTAGCATTTTCATCCGATTCATTGCCTAAATAATTTTGTTGAATTCCGTTTACCGAAAATTTAGATGTTTCATAAACAAATTGCATTCCTGTAAAATATCCGACACTTAAAACCAACAAAAAAATAATTATAAAAGCTCTAAGGGATTTGCTAAAATATTGCATTTTATTTTCAATCATTTTTAATGTTTTTATCTATTGTTTTTAAATCTTTTAAAATTTGATCAATCTTATTGGTTAAGGATTTCACTGAGATTGTAGCACCTGAAATTCCGTCTATATTTTCATTTAAAACAGCTCTATTATTTTTTTTAAAACCTATAAATTGTTTTAACCAACGTTTGTTTTGAATTTCATCTCCGTGATCCTCTCTGTAAACTAAAACTTTTACTAATTTAATCTGTAATTTATCATCTAAAATTACCAAATAATCAAAATAACGAAACTTACTATTGGCTTTATCTAAAATAGTATAGCCAATAATTGAATCTTTTACTATTGCTCTAAAATTCTCTTTATTGAGAACGCTTAGTTTTTCTGTATTTAAAAATGGGAGAATTTCTAAATTAAAATTATCTATTTCAAAAAGTTTTGAAACCGGTTTACGTACTTTGTAATAATAATCGCTTTGCATTGTTTTAAAACTTAAAACAAGCAAAGCGATTAAAATAAAAATAAATTTGTTAAAGCTATTTTTCATTTTTTTTTTCCTTAAAACCAAAAAGCAATTCCTGCATTAAATTGATTATTCTTAGTATTGTATAATTGATTCTTCTTAAACTGATAATCAACCTTAACAGTAATACCATCTGCTAAATCGTAATTTATACCTGTTGTTAATATTTCACGATTATAAGCTTTGTTTACCGGAATCCCTTCAGTTTTAGCATGTGTGTCATATTGTTCATAACGAATAAAAGGAAAGAATTTTTGAGCATTCTTTACAGATAAAACATTATAACCTGCCTCAAGATACCAACCATACATTTTACTTCCTAAATCGGAATTATTTAAACTATTATATTCTTTTGCACCATTTATGGTTGTTGAAATATATTGACCTCTTGCTTTAAATTTTTTATATACATAACGAGCATCAAATCCAATCATAAAAACACCTACCGTAGCTCCTGAAACCTCATTTTTAAGAGCTGTTTGGGTTTTACCAAAATACGTAGAAGCACCTAAACGTAATCCGGAAACACCATAATAATCTAATTTACCTGAAAAAGTAGGTGAGCTGATAACTGATTCTGCTCCTTTTTGTCTTCCTTTGCGAAGACCGTCTTTACCTCTTAAATTATCGGAATTAAATCCGTTAAAAATATAAGCCTGATATTTTAATGGTACATCCTTAATTTTACCCGAAACTCCAATACCAATTTCACGCCAAGTAGTAGGAATAATATCATGATCTACGCTTGGTCTTTCCACACCAAAAAAAGTTGTCGATTCATGATATTCATTAATAATTCCCATTGGCACCAACATTAATCCTGCTTTTACATTAAAATTATTAGCAACTCGATAATTTAAAAATGCTTGTTCAATAAAAACTTCCTTTACATGTTCGTATTCAATTTCTGTTAAAAATTGCACGTTATCCGTAAAATTATATCCTAATAATAAAACCATTCGATGCACATCCATAGTTCCTTTTAAACTTCCTTCAGGCTCATTGTAATCTACTTGACCATACATCCCAATTGTTAACTTGTTTGCTTGTTTGTTGGTAAGTAGTGTTTGTGCTGCATTTTTCTGAATTGCAGAATCGATATTTTTAGTTTGTGAAAAACCTGAAAAACTCAGCATTAATGTAATACTTGAAATAATAAATAATTTATTCATTTTTTGTTATTTAGAATGATTATAAATAATAATTCTGCAAACATAAATAAAACATTCTATTATTTAGAATTATTCTAAATAAAAATATAAAGACATTACAATTAAAAAAATCATATCTTTATCCTTTATGAAACCCATCTTACAAATAACAAATTTATCCATTTCTTTTCCTAAAGGAAATCAGGAAAATCAGGTAGTACATAACATTTCTTTTAAGCTTAAAAAAAACAAAATTTTAGGTATTGTCGGTGAATCCGGGAGCGGAAAATCGGTTACTTCGCTTGCTATTATGGGATTATTGCCTAAACAAAAAGCAAAAATTACAGGTGAAATTCTATTTCAAAATAAAATGATTTCCGGTTTAACCGAGAACGATTTTCGTTCTATTCGCGGCAACAAAATAGCCATGATTTTTCAAGAACCAATGAGTAGTTTAAATCCAAGTTTAACTTGTGGTTACCAAGTTTTGGAAGTATTATTAGAACACACAAATCTCAATAAAAAGGAAGCAGAAAAAGAGGTTCTTTCACTTTTTAAAAAAGTAAAACTCCCAAGAGCTGAGCAAATTTTCAAACAATATCCTCATCAAATTTCCGGCGGACAAAAACAACGTGTTATGATTGCTATGGCAATTGCCTGCAAACCGGATATTTTAATTGCAGATGAGCCTACAACTGCATTAGATGTTACCGTACAAAAAGAAATTATTTTATTATTAAAAGAATTACAACAAGAAACCGAAATGAGTATTTTATTCATCACCCATGATTTGGCTTTAATTTCGGAAATTGCAGATGATGTTTTGGTAATGTATCAAGGTAATATTGTAGAAAAAGGTACGGTAAAAAAAGTGTTTTTAAAACCTGAAAACGCCTATACAAAAGCGTTAATTTTATCAAAACCGAGATTGGATAAAAGAATAAAAACGCTTCCTACAATAACAGATTTATTAAAAACGGAAAACACTTCCGGCTTTACCGAAAAAACAATAACAAAAAAACAAAGAATCGATAGATTACAAAAGATCTACGAGAAGAATCCAATTTTGGAAATCACAAATTTAGCAACATATTTTACTTCAAAAAACAATGTTGTAAAAGCGGTTGATAATATTAGTTTACAACTTTATAAAGGAGAAACTTTAGGGTTAGTTGGCGAATCCGGTTGTGGAAAAACCACTCTAGGCAGAACCATTATGGGTCTTGAAAAAGCAACTAAAGGAAATGTTTGGTATCAAGGTAAAGACATTACAAAACTACATAAAAAAGAACGAAAAAAATTAGCAAAAGACATACAGATTATTTTTCAAGATCCATATTCCAGCCTAAATCCAAGAGTGCTTGTTGGCGAAGCAATTCTAGAACCTATGGAAGTACATAAATTGTATAAAAGCAAAAAAGAACGACAAGAAAAAGTCTTTGAAATATTAGAAAAAGTAGGCTTGCAAATGGAACATTATTACCGTTATCCACACGAATTTTCCGGCGGACAAAGACAACGAATAGGAATTGCAAGAACTATTGCTCTACTTCCTAAAATAATTATTTGCGATGAATCCGTTTCGGCATTAGATGTTTCGGTACAAGCACAAGTTTTAAATTTACTAAATGATCTAAAAGAAGATTTTGGGTTTACCTATATTTTTATTTCGCATGATTTAGCGGTTGTAAAACATATGGCAGACCAACTTGCTGTTATGAACAAAGGAAAACTAGAGGAAATTAAGGATGCTGACCAAATTTATATAAATCCGAAAAAAGAATACACAAAAAGTTTGATTGATGCCATACCAAAAGGCTTGTAAAAATTACATTTAAAAAGGAAAAATCAAACCCTAAATTTATCTACATATTTGGCAATTAAGGCAAATAAAAAATACGATAATAATGCCGAAATAGTTAAGGAAACCATATCTTTATTTTCAGGCAAAACGTATAAATTTAGATAGTTAATAAAAATTAAAAAAAGAACAAATACAATCGCAAGATATTTTCCGGCCTTTTTTATCGGTTTGGTGTTTTTTAAATAATAATACAAACCTAAAAATAACAAAATTGCCTCTATTGCAAAAGTTGCAAATTTATAATGCCATAACCCAAAACCAAGTTTAGGTTCGCCATATACGATCGGCAAATCCGGTGTGTGCACTATTAAATCAGCAAACCAATGAGACAACACCGCTAATGCCATAAAAATAGCAATCTTTTTTCGGTTTTTTTTCGCTTTCGCGAAGCCATAATAATACAAAAAACACCATAAAACAGACCAAAATAGCGTTCCTGCAAAACCATGTGTAAACGGATAAAAATACATATTAAAATTATTAACTGCAGTGTAATGTTCTTCAAATTTAAGATGCTCAATTCCGGCAAGAACAAAAGGGAAAAATAGAATATCTACAAACTGAACAGCTAGAAACAAAGCACCCAAAGACAACGATTTTTCTTTTCCTTTTAAAGCAAAAGCTGCCGCATAATGACCTACAAACATATATAAGTATTTAATTTTGATAAAGATACAAAATATTTTTGTATCTTTTAATACTACAAAAGTTTACGAAAAGTTCAAAAATATTTTACTTAAATTTGCCTTTTACAAATTTTACGATAAACGTCTATAAACAATGAAATTTAACACAAAAGTAATTCACGGAAAACAACAACACGAACCAGCAACCGGAGCAGTAATGGTTCCTATATATCAAACTTCCACTTTTGCACAAAGCAGTCCCGGAAAACACAAAGGATACGAATATTCAAGAGCGGCAAACCCAACGCGAACAGCTTTAGAAAATGCTTTTGCTGCAATTGAAAACGGCACACATGGTTTTGCTTTTTCTTCCGGTTTAGCTGCAACCGATTGCGTGTTACGTTTATTAAATCCGAATGATGAAATTATTGCCGGTGATGATTTATATGGCGGAACATACAGAATGTTTACTAAATTATTTGGTAAATATGGATTGAAATTTACTTTTGTAGATATGGATAATCCAGATAACATAAAAAAGGCTATCACCAAAAACACCAAATTAATATGGATGGAAACACCTACCAATCCGTTATTAAAAGTAGCAGATATTAAAGCAATTACAGCTATTGCCAAAGAAAATACTATTTTAAGCGTAGTAGATAATACCTTTGCAACACCTTATTTACAACAACCTCTGGATTTAGGAGCAGATATTGTAATGCATTCGGCTACTAAATATTTAGGCGGACATTCAGATGTGGTTATGGGAGCATTAATGGTAAAAGATGCCAAACTAGCTGAGGATTTACATTTTATCCAGTTTGCCGGAGGAGGAATTGCAGGACCAATGGACAGCTTTTTAGCTTTAAGAGGTGTAAAAACTTTGGCAATTAGAATGCAAAGACATTGTGAAAACGGAATGGCTGTTGCTCAATTTTTAGAGAGTCATCCTAAGGTGGCAAAAGTTTATTATCCGGGATTAAAAAGTCATCCAAATTATGAAATTGCGAAAAAACAAATGCGTGATTTTGGCGGAATGCTTTCGTTTAAACTGAAAAAAGACTCTAAAGAAGCAACTTTTAAATTGTTAGAAAATTTAAGTGTTTTTACTTTGGCTGAATCGCTTGGCGGAGTAGAAAGTTTGGCAAATCATCCGGCAACGATGACTCATGCCTCTATACCTGAAAAA
>JALSLI010000189.1 GCA_026988395.1 Flavobacteriaceae bacterium
GAAATGTTGCTTTTACATTGGCTACAACAATTGTATAAGCACATAAAATTGCTTATATATTATTTTTGTCCGCAATATAAAAAAATTATTTTTTACCGGCATCTTTTTTCTTTAAAAAATTTAACGGACTCGGTGTGTTTGATATATGAATGTTGCTAACTCTTGTATAAATTTCGGTTGTTTTAGAACTCTCATGTCCTAATAATACTTGGATACTACGTAAATTGATTCCGTATTCATATAAATGTGTTGCGTAACTATGTCGTAAGGTGTGAGGTGTTATTACACGACTAATTCTTGCTCTTTGTCGCATGTTTTTAATGATTGCTCTTATACTACTAGGACTGTATTTTTTAGGCTGTAATTTTGTAGAACCATTTCCTTCAAATAAATATTTATAAGGTCTATATACTTTAAAATACGAGCGTAATTCCTCAATAAGCTCAATCGGAATAGGGACAATCCGTTCCTTTTTGCCTTTTGCATTTTTAATTCTTACAGTCAATCGCTCTCCGTTAATATCTTTATATTCTAGATTAATTACTTCGCTAATACGTAATCCGCAAGCATAAATAGTTTTTAAAATCATTAAATGCTTAAAATTGGAGCAAGCATCAAATATACGACTTACTTCTTCTAAACTTAATACCTCAGGGAGTTTTTTCTCTTTTAGAGGACGGTCAATTTCAATATAAGCTTTATCCTTATTTAAAATATTTTTCCAATAATATTTAATCGCATTTATTGCCTGATTTTGATAACTGATGGAATAGTTATTTTGGATAATATAATGCAAAAAAGGATGTACATCCTGCTTCGGATCTAAATTATTTACTTTACAAAAGGAAGCATATTTCTTTAAAACACCCAAATAGGAGGTAATTGTACTTGGCGAATAATTTCGTCTAATCATTTTATCTTCTATTTCACGTAAAACACTCATGTTTTTTTTCTTCAAAACTAACATATAATTATTTTACATACAAATAGATAGACCTATTATCCGTATCATAACCGTTCCGGAACGGATAAATCTAAAGAAAACGGTCAAAAACCAATTGAAATATATTTAAATGCAGTCAAAAATTCAATTACAAATCATCCAACAATGATATCTAATAACCCTCAAAATTTCCTGTAATTTTTACTTTTATTAGATAATATTCTGAAAAACAAATAACTAAACTGTAAGTCATACTTGAAATAGTTTAAAATTATCTTTATTCACTTGTTTCATTTCAGAACCCACGAAATACTAATACCTAAACAAATTGATATGAAAGGTCTAAGAAATTCCTTCAGATTCTAAAATTTCACAACTAAACAGAGCGAATTTTATGCGTTTTTAAAAGGATAAATGAGAGTAATTTACATTGCTTTTTATGAAAATTTATAACCAAAATCTAAAAATCAAAAATATTTTGTAATTTGCTATAAAAAATTGTTTTAATTATGCGAAAATGCAAAATGTGCAAAAAGAAAGTTGTTGGTAGAAGTGATAAAATTTTCTGTTCGGTTAGTTGTAAAAGTAAATACCACAGAAAATTAAGAGAGGTAACCGGAAAAGTAACCAAACAAATAGATATTATTTTACACAGAAATCGCTCTATATTATTGGAAATTTTAGGCAAACGAAAACTAAAAATTAAGGTAAACCGAATCGTACTCGAAAAAAAGAAATTCCATTTTAAATACCACACACATTTTCATACAAACAGCAAAAACAAAACCTATTTTTTTATTTATAATATTGCTTGGATGGCTTTTTCCAATGATACTGTATTAATAGTGCGTAATTTATAATCTACTATATACTAATCCAACTAAAAAAATTATAACAACATTATTTTTATATAATATATGCTTACCTTCTTCCAAAAAGAAAATATTTATTTTATACCTATCAAATTTTCTTTAGCTTCTAAAAAGTTTTTAACAAATTTTCTGTAAGAAACATAATCTAATGTGCTAATATCATTTCTGTCTATGTCTGCAATAATTTTAACCGTTAATTCATTTGGTTTTTTCTTATTGTAGAATATTTTAAAATGATGGTTTTTAAAGTTAAATTCGGCATTGTTTGGTAATTCAACAAATTGCAATCCATCATTTAAAAGAATAGAATAGTTTAACAGATATTGATCTGCTTTTTCATATTTACTATATTTTATAGGATAGTTTCGTTTTTCCAAATTAACTATATCGTCGGTATAAGATTTAAAAAACATAGGCAGTTTAAGCAATTTAAATTGTCCGAGTTTTTTTAATTTATCATTTACTTTAAACTTTGTAGAAAATAAAACCGTATCTTTTTTTCTATCATTTTCTATAATCTCATAAGTTAATAGTGATAAATCCAAACTTTCTCGATTTTCAAAATGTTTGGTTAGATCTTTTCTTAATTTTTCATCATTTTTGTTTATTAACAATTCTCTATAAGAACTATTTAATTTTCCGGTAGTTAAGACCTTGTTGTCTAAATTAAAATTTTCCTTGCCTATTATTAATTGTATATCGTTTTTAATAATGGTTTTATTCTGACTTAAATTATCTAATACCAATAATGAGTTATTGTTACTTTCGGAAGCGTAAAACGGAATATTAAGAGCCAAAGCTCCTTCTAAAGAAAGTGGCAAGGTTTTAAAAGACAAATTTTTATCTGTTAGCTCTAAATATTGTTCATTTCCGTTAAGGAAAACTCTTACGATACAATGATTAAAACTTGTGGTTGGTAAAACCAATTCGTTTTTGCCCAAATCACTTGTTGAAATTAATACCAAATTTGATTTCAAATCTGCTTTTTTAGCCAAAGCAACAAATAGAGTAGAAAAATCTTTACAATCGCCTAATTTTGTTTTTATTGTTTTTGAAGGCTTTTGTGGTACATAACCACTTTGTTTAAAACTAACATAACTATACGATAGGTTTTCCATCATATAATCGTATATTTTTTTTGCTCGTTGTTCATCGGATAATTTTTTGTATCCGTCTTTAAAAATAGAATCAAAAGTACTATTTACCACATAATCGTATTCAATCTGTGTTCTAACCAAATCGGAATACCAGTTGGAAATTACAGACCAATCTTTAATAGTACCTACGTGAAGAGTGGTTGCAATTTCATTAATTTCAGGCATATAAGGTTCTGATGGCGATAAAATAACCGGATTTTCCTGATGCCAATGATAAATGGTATAATTGTCTATTTTTTCTTTTTTAAACGGAATAGTGCCATTAGTTATTTTTGTATAAATTTTCTTTCCTTTCGGAACAATTAAACGATAATCGGTACGGTAATTAGGATAAAAAGTACCAAATTGGTATGAATCGATAAAATCTTTGTAAAATCTCCCTGTGTTGTTTGATGTTGTTTCGTAATCAATTAACACAACATCGTTTTTGCTTAATCCGTTAAATACAAAGCTTGAACCGGAACGTTCGGCAGGAACAATTTTGCCGTCGGGTTTTATAATTTCGGATTTGTTTATCGTGTAACCGTAATACAATCCCAAATTATATTCTTTTAGGCGATCGATACCTTTTTCGGTTTTCACTTCATAGATGCTAATTATTCTGTTTTTAGAACCTCCTTCATTAAAAAGTTCTGTATTTTGTTTATCTAATAAAATATTAAAATCGTATTCTTTTTCATTTTTTCTACCTCTGTTTTTTTCTATGTATTTGTACAAGTCTTTAAAAACAACTTTTTCAATTGGATCTTCTTTTTCTTCGATATCTAAAATCGTTTTTCTTAGGGATGCATTTCCGCTATCGTGAGAAAAGGATTTTTTATACCATTTTAAAGCTTCCTTTTTCTTTTTTAATTGAAACAAGGCATCACCTTTTAACTTCATCATTGTAAATGAATACGGAAATAATTGCAAACCTCTATCCGTTTGTTCTAACGCTTTGTTGTATTTTTGATTGTTTAAGTAAAAATTTGTCACGTTAAAAATAGGATTTATTTCATCGGGCAATTTAGTAATGAAGTTTTTATATAATTCTTCAACCTTTTCTTTATTGTTTTTCTTTTTATACTCGGCAACAAGCTTTTTGTATGCAGAATAAGAAAAATAATTGCTATAAATATCGTTGTATAATTTTAAGGATTTTTCATTCTCATTAAAAAGCATGGCGTAAAAAGAAGCATATGTAGTCATTAATTTAGGGTTTTGTTTCTCTTTTGCAATGGAAAAAATGGTATCTAAATCAGCCCTAAATGCTTCTTTTTCTTGTGTTCGTAAATGTAAAAGTAAATCTGCAGTTTTTTGTATAATTGGTAAATTAATTGTTTGTTTAATTTTATTTAGTCTCTCTTGCATTTCTTGAGGTGTCATTGCAAAAAGTTTTTTAGTATCCTGAATTTCTTCCAATAAAACCAACATATAATTTGGATCATCATTTTTACGGTTTTCCGAAATTTCTTTTGCCAAATTATAATCCTTATCTTTTTGAGCAATTATAATCAACAGTGAACGCAAAAAAGAACTTTTTGGGTATTTTTCTAAATATTTTAGTACTATTTTCTTCGCTTTTTTTGTTTTGCCATTTCTAAGATAGGTTTTAACCAAAAGATACTCTTTAAAAAATGGAGTGATTTTTTTTGTGTCTATATTTTTAAAATAATCCTCAAAAGGGTTGTTTAAAACTTCGTACTCATATAATTTACCTTTATTATAATCTTTAAATGTAGGTGTAAAATTTAAAGATTCCGGATAAATCAAATGCTTATTTTCATCAAAAATTCTTAAAATAAAATAAGAATAATTATCATTAGTTAGTTTTACTAAAATACGGTTATTTCCTTTTGGTATTTTTATTTTAATTGTATGTGCGTCTAATTCGGTTATATGCTTTTCGGTTTCTTCAAAAACCAATACATCATTTACCCATAATTTTGTAGGAACACCGGTACCTAATTTTAAATATAAAATTTGCTCTTGCGGTAGTGTAAAAAATGTTTGTGCATAATTTATACCCTGACCATATTCTAAATGATTTCGCATAAACTGGTAGCCATCCATACTATAACCTGCAGTAAACCAATTAATTTTTCCGTTGCTGTTAGCATTAAACTCTTTTTCTGAAAAAGCAGTATTTTCGGGTGGATAATTTGTATCCATGCCACTGTTATTGAGATTTTCAAAAACACCACAAAATTGCCATTTGCTTATGGCGTGTAAATCATTTATACATTTTTTATATACTTCAAAGTTGTTTTGATGCCTTTCGGTAATTGCTTTTAGATAAATTAATCCGGCATTAACCGTACTGTTTTTTACATTTTTATTGTAGTAATAATTTACATTACTAACTATTTCTTTATCAAAATCTTGTTCTAAGTAATCTTTAAAAAACATTTTTTCATTCCACAACGGAAATAAAAATAAATCATAGTCTTTTTTTGAAGCAAAAGCATTATTAAAACCGGATTCTACGGTAAAAATCCCGTTTTGTTCATTAACTATGTTTTTTAAAACAAGTGATTCTAAGTCTGCTTTTTTAATTTTTATCTTGGCTGTTTGCTCTAAGGCTTTCTCACGTTTATTTTGCAGTAAATCATTCCAAATATTCTCTTTATTTTGTCCTGAGATGCTAAATTGAATTAAAAATACAATTAAGACAGTAAATATATTCTTCATAAGGTATATTAGGTTATAAAAAAACCAAAAATAGGCAAATAAAATTTTATTTGCCTATTTATAATAATTCTTTTTCTCTAACCGCAAAAATTCATGAAATTCTTTGTTTAGCTGTAAAATTTTAGAATCCGAAAGAATACCTTATATCTTTACGAATATTATATATCAATTTGTATCGGTATTAGTATTTTGAGGGTTCTGAAATGAAGCATATGAATAAAGATAATTTCAAACTCCCTCAAGTTTGAGCTTAAGAAAAATACGAAATTTATGATTTAATTAACTGATTTTGTTCATTTTATATAATAAAAATAGAAATTGTGGTGAATTTTTCGGGTTAAACCTTTGTAGATATATGGTTTAAACCTGAGATCTTATTTACATGCCGTCAATTTTTCTGCAAATTCCTTTAAACTTGCAACTGTGTTTTTAAAATGACTAGCTTGTATTTCTTTTAATAGTTCCGGACAATTATTAGCATATGAAGCTAATTTTTTATTAAAATCCAAAGCAAAAGCAGGACTTAAAGTAGATACTCCTTTTGCGTTATTAGAAATCCGTATTACAATCTCTTTATCTTTATACAAATAAATACTAATAATTTTAGATTCAAAAATCACTTTTGCGAATTTTTTTCATTGGCTTTTTTAAATTTTAATTTAGATAAATCCTCATTGGTTTTAGTTACTTCATCAAAATAGAGCGTTTTATAAATATCTCCATTCGTTAAAGCAAGTTTATCTATTTCA
>JALSLI010000190.1 GCA_026988395.1 Flavobacteriaceae bacterium
AATCCTATGTTTTATATTATCGTATTTTAATTTTATTTATAAGTTGCAGCCAATTAAAAAAATCACTAATGAATAGAATATCCGTACTTTTATTAATTATTTTATCAATATCATTTAATATTTCTTTCAGTCAAAATTTTGGAAATTTCCCAAAAATTGAAAAACAAAAACTGCTCAACGATTTAGAAATTCTCTATCAAGGATTGGATAAATTCCATTCCGGAATGTATTGGTATACATCAAAAGATAGTGTAGATAATGCTTTCAAAAAAGTGAAGTCACTAATAAACAAAGATATGAATGTGCTTGAATTTCATAAATTTATTACACCTTTAGTAGCACTTTCAAGAGAAGACCATACAGATATATATTTACCGAATAGTGTAAAAGAAAAAATAAATAAAGAGTCAATTTTTATTCCCTTAACTATTGTCTTTCTAGGCACAAAATTGTATTGCGTCAAAAATGGTTCAAACCGACAAGGATTAATAATTGAAGGAAAAGAAATAGAATCAATAAATGGAGAGAAACCTATCGATATTGTTAAAAAAATTGGAAGCCTATTTGCTTCTGATGGTTATATAAAAACAGTTAAATATAGTGACCTAGAAGGGTTTAATTTCTCAAAATATTATTTTTACTACTACGGAAACATAAAAAAAGTAACTATTAAATTTAAGGAATTAGATAATCCAATAATTATGGAGTCCTTAAAAATAGAAAATATTATTAAAAATTTACGTTCGAGAAACATAAATAAAAAAGTCCCTAAAAAAAAGGAATTATTAGAATTTAAAATACTTAATGAGACAACTGCATACTTGGGACTTCATTCGTTTTCTAACTCTGATATTAAAAAGGAAACAAAAGAAAAAAGTTTAAAGAAATTTTTAAAAACCAGTTTTAAATCAATTTCTGATAATAATATTACAAATCTTATAATTGATGTCAGTGAAAACGGAGGTGGAACTGAAGGAAATGAAGGAATCGTTTATTCATATATAGGGAACAATTATCAAAAATATAAAAAAGTAAGAGCAAAAACTCAAAAAGCAGTTCTTGATAATGGCATTGACAAGCCAATAATATTAAAAACTTTCGGATTTTTAGAAAGAATTTTCGCAAATAAAAAAATGGTAGATGGCTCTTTAGAAAGAAAACAATGGATAGGATATGGATTAATGGCATATAAAAAAGAACCAAAACACAAATTTTCAGGAAAAGTATATGTTATTATTAGTCCAATAACTTATTCAGGCGGAAGTGAGTTTAGTAATATGGTTTATTCAAATGGTAAAGCAACTTTTGTTGGACAAGAAACTGGAGGTGGATATTTTGGAAACACAAGTGGTTATAGTAATAAACTCACTTTACCAAACTCTAAAATTGAAATTTACATACCAGCATTACAATTTATTATGAATGTAAAGCCTAAACTTCCATTTGGAAGTGGCGTAATTCCTGACCATAAAGTGATACCGACTTTTAATCAATATGTCAATAATGTAAATGCACCTTTAGAATATATTTTAAAACAGATTGAAAACGAAAAATAACTGGCTATTAATTGCCAAATATGAAGTTGAGTTCTTTTAATAAAGTTCTGTGTTAAACTGAAAATTTCGGCTACTTAAAACGTCACTAAGCATACAGTAAAAACTAACTACATTAAAATTTTAAATAATCTAAAAATTTACCTAAAAAAGATAAGTATTCTCATAAAGAGAGGTAAAACTCCCCTCTAGAGAGGGGGCAGGGGTGTGTCTATTCACAAAACCGACAAACTCCAAAATTTAAACAGCAAACACACCCCTAACCCCTCTCGGAGAGGGGACTGCTGTAAGAATTGTGAGGGAGTTTATCTTTATTAATCCTATGATTTAAATTATCGTATTTTAATTTTATTTATAAACTAACTCCATTAAAATTTCAAATAACTAAAATTCACTTCAAAAGAGACAAATCCTTTTATAAAGAAAGGTAAAACACCCCTCTAGAGAGGGGGCAGGGGTGTGTCTTTTCACAAAACCGACAAACTCCAAAATTTAAACAGCAAACACACCCCTAACCTCTCTCGGAGAGGAGACTGCTGTACGGATTAAGGAGGTTTGTCTTTATCAATATGGAGTATCAATATTAGGATATTTTAATCTGATGTGAAAAAAACAAATATATTAAAACTTCAAACAACTAAAAATTAACATCAAAAAAGACAAATCTTCTTATAAAGAGGGGTAGGGGGTGTGTCTTTTCACAATAGTTCATAATAATTTACTTACAAAAATAAACCACCAATTAAAAAGATAAATTCTTTCTATAATAGAGGCGAAACTGCCCCTCTAGAGAGGGGCAGGGGTGTGTCTATTTTTAAGAACAAAACTTTTCAATAAAAAACAAAATTAAAGTATGTACTAAATCATTTAAAAACTTTTTTAACTTTGCAAACAAGCAAAACGCAAATGGAAAAAATTTTAATTACCGGAGCAGCCGGATTTATAGGACATCATTTATCGCATAAATTGTTGCAAAATGGATATGAAGTAGTGGGTATCGATAATATCAATGACTATTACGACCCAAATCTAAAATTAGCACGTTTAGAAGATTTAGGAGTAGATACTTCAAAAATTGAATATAATAAACCGATTCAAGGTAAAATTAAGTTTATAAAACTCGATTTAGCTGATAAAGATAATATTCTGGAATTGTTTAAAAATGAAAAATTTGATTACGTAATGAATCTTGCGGCACAAGCAGGTGTACGGTACTCTTTAATTAATCCACATTCGTATGTGGATAGTAATATCACCGGTTTTTTAAATATTTTGGAAGGTTGTCGCCATTATCCTGTAAAGCATTTGGTTTATGCTTCTTCCAGTTCGGTTTATGGATTAAGTCAAGAAATTCCGTTTAAAACGAGTAGTCATACCGATCATCCATTGGCAATGTATGCAGCGAGTAAAAAAGCAAACGAGATGATGGCACATTCGTATTCTTATTTATACGGAATTCCTGCAACAGGTTTACGTTTTTTTACAGTTTACGGCCCTTGGGGAAGACCGGACATGGCGTTGCATATTTTTACTAAAGCAATTGTTGAGGATAAAGAATTTGAAGTCTTTAACCATGGTAATATGAGCAGAGATTTTACCTATGTAGATGATATTGTTGAAAGTGTAAAACGTTTAATTCCTAAACCACCAAAAGCTGATAATCCGGATTTTAATCCCGAGAAACCAAATCCGGCAATTAGTTCGGCTCCGTACCAACTTTTTAATGTAGGAAATAACAGTCCTGTAGCATTAATGGATTATGTTCATGCTGTAGAAAAAGCCCTCGGTAAAAAAGGAAAAATTGTCTATAAAGGAATGCAACCCGGCGATGTACAATCCACTTATGCCGATGTACAAAGTCTATTTGACTATATTGATTTTAAACCAAGTACAACTATTGAAGAAGGTATCAAAATTTTTGTAGATAAATATCTGGAATTACAAGAGAAGCTAAAATAAATTAAATTGGTTAAAATGAAAAATAAGATTGTAATTGTAGGTACAGGATATGTAGGTTTAGTAACCGGTACGTGTTTTGCCGAAATGGGTAACCAAGTTGTTTGTGTAGATATTGATACTGCCAAAATTGAAAATTTAAAAAAAGGAATTATTCCTATTTTTGAGCCCGGATTAGAACAGTTGGTTTTAAATAATTATAAAAACGGAAACTTAAATTTTACTACTAATTTAAATGAAGTTATCCACCAAGCATACATTATTTTTATTGCGGTAGGTACACCTATGGGTGAAGATGGTTCGGCAGATTTACAATACGTTTTATCGGTAGCCAAAGAAATTGGACAATTAATGGAGCATCCTGTAATTGTTGTTGATAAATCAACGGTTCCGGTAGGTACGGCAGATAAAGTAAAAAAGACAATTGAAGATGAATTAGAAAAACGCGGACTTAAAATACCGTTTGACGTAGTTTCCAATCCGGAATTTTTAAAAGAAGGTGATGCAGTAAATGATTTTATGAAACCGGATAGAGTGGTGATAGGAGCAAATACCGATCAGGCAATTAAAGTGATGAGAAAGTTGTACGATCCCTTTCTACAACACGATAATCAGTTTATAAGTATGGATGTGCGTTCTGCCGAAATGACCAAATATGCGGCAAATGCAATGCTGGCAACTAAAATTTCCTTTATGAATGAAATAGCCAATATATGTGAGTTGGTAGGAGCAGATGTAAATATGGTTAAAAACGGAATAGGTAGTGATAAACGAATTGGCTATAATTTTATAAATCCCGGTTGTGGTTATGGAGGTTCTTGTTTTCCGAAAGATGTGCAAGCATTAAATAAAATCGCTTTGGAAAATGATTATACACCAAGTTTAATTCAAGCAGTAGAAACGGTAAATGACAATCAGAAATTAGTTATAGCAAACAAAGTATTAAAACGATTTGGTTATGATTTAAAAGATAAAACCTTCGCTGTTTGGGGTTTGGCATTTAAACCCGGAACCGATGATATGCGTGAGGCTCCGGCAATTTATGTGATTAATGAGTTAACTAAAAGAGGAGCTAAAATTAAGGCTTATGATCCAAAAGCAATGGAAGAAGCCAAATTTCACTACTTAAAAGATAATGATGCTGTTTCTTATTTTGATAATAAATATGATGTGTTAAATAACTGTGAAGCTCTTATTTTATTAACCGAGTGGAAAGAATTCCGTTCACCGGATTTTGAAGAAATAAAACAACGTTTAAAAAATTCGGTAATATTTGATGGACGAAATCAGTATCACAATTTTAATTTAGATAAAAACGGATTTGAATATTATCAAATAGGAGTTTGAAATACAATTACTCTAAAGGGTATTAAAATTTCAAACAACTAAAAAAACTTACTTCAAAAAAAAACAAATATTCTCAAAAGAGACGTAAAACTCCCCTCTAGAGAGGGGCGGGGGTGTGTTTTTCTATACCCTAAAAACAATTCTCAAAAGAAAACCGTACGAGCAAACTATTAGAAGTAAATTCTACAATAAAATAAACTGCAAAAAAATAGGATTTTAAAACAAATACCTTAAATTTGTTTTCTCACTAATATAACGTTATTCTATTATTTATTAAACCTCATGCAGCAATCAAAAAACATTCTAATTACCGGAGGTGCCGGCTTTATCGGTTCGCATGTAGTCCGTCTTTTTGTAAATAAATATCCTAATTACCATATTTATAATTTAGATAAACTAACATATGCAGGTAATTTAGATAACTTAAAAGACATTGAAAACAAAAAGAACTACACTTTTATAAAAGGAGATATTACAGACGCATCACTTGTAAAGAAACTTTTTAAAAAACACCAATTTGATGCCGTGATTCATTTAGCTGCCGAATCACATGTAGATCGCTCTATCACCGACCCATTAGCGTTTGTAAAGACCAATGTGATTGGTACAATGGTGTTGCTAAACGCCTTTAAAGACTTATGGAAAGAGAATTACCAAGACAAACTTTTCTACCACATTAGTACCGATGAAGTATATGGCTCTCTTGGTGAAGAAGGTCTGTTTACCGAAACAACTTCTTATGACCCAAACTCACCTTATTCCGCTTCTAAAGCAAGCTCTGATCATTTTGTAAGAGCCTATGGCGAAACTTATAAAATGCCTTATGTTATTTCCAATTGTTCTAATAATTACGGACCAAACCAGTTCCCTGAAAAGCTAATTCCGCTTTTTATAAATAATATCCTTAACGGGAAGAATTTACCGGTTTATGGAGACGGTAAATACACCAGAGATTGGCTTTATGTAATAGACCATGCAAATGCGATAGATTTAATTTTCCATAAAGGAAGATTAAATGAAACCTATAATATTGGAGGTTTTAATGAGTGGCAAAATATTGACTTAATAAAATTATTATGTGATTTAATGGATGAAAAATTGGGCAAGCCAAAAGGAACTTCACAAAAATTAATCACTTTTGTAACCGATAGACAGGGACACGATTTACGTTATGCAATTGATGCCTCAAAAATAAATAAAGAACTGGGTTTTAAACCAAGTGTAACTTTTAAAGAAGGTCTGGCAAAAACCATCGATTGGTATCTTAATAATAAAGATTGGTTGGAGCGTGTGGGGACAGGAGAATATAAAAAACAAAATTAAAAATCTAATATATAAAGAAAGAAAACATAAGATATATTTATAGAAATTTTTTTAGAAGGCAGTCTTTATTATATCTTCTGTAAGTAGTATTAATCAATAATTAATGAATAGAGAAACATTAGAAAACCTAATAAATAGAGGTGAAAGCGAAATGTTAGAATTTAAGCAAACTTTTAATAAGTCTGTGATAGAAACGCTTGTGGCTTTT
>JALSLI010000191.1 GCA_026988395.1 Flavobacteriaceae bacterium
TGACAGAAGATCGGTAATCGAATACGCAGGAGGTGATCTTAATATAGAAGATATGATACCAAACACAAAAGTTGTAGTTACCATATCAAATGCAGGTTATATTAAAAGAACCAACCTATCGGAATACAAAACGCAAAATCGTGGTGGTCGTGGACAAAAAGGTGTTTCTACCAGAAATGAAGATTTCTTAGAGCATTTATTTGTAGCAACAAATCACCAATATATGTTATTCTTTACTAAAAAAGGGAAAGTATTTTGGATGCGCGTTTACGAAATTCCGGAAGGAGGAAAAACATCAAAAGGTAGAGCAATTCAGAATTTAATAAATATCGAAAATGATGATGTGGTTAAAGCCTTTTTAGTAACACAAGACCTTAAAGATGAAGAGTATATAAATAATCATTATGTGGTAATGGTAACCAAAAGAGGTCAGGTTAAAAAAACAGTATTAGAACAATATTCCAGACCAAGAACCAATGGTATTGCTGCAATTACGATTAAAGAAGGAGATGAGTTGTTAGAAGCTAAATTAACCAATGGTAATAGTCATATTATGCTAGCTTGTAAATATGGTAAAGCTATTCGTTTTGAAGAATCTAAGACAAGACCTTTAGGTCGAACTGCTTCCGGTGTTAGAGGAATTACTCTTTCAAGTGATAAAGATGAAGTTATCGGAATGATTTCGGTTAACGATGAAAATAGCGATGTGTTAGTCGTATCCGAAAAAGGTTATGGTAAAAGATCTAAACTATCCGATTATCGAGTTACCAATCGTGGCGGAAAAGGTGTAAAGACCATTAAAATAACCGATAAAACAGGCTTATTGGTTGCTATTAAAAACGTGACTGATGATGATGATTTGATGATTATCAATAAATCAGGTATTACCATTAGATTAGCGGTAAAAGATTTACGAGTAATGGGTAGAGCAACGCAAGGTGTTCGATTAATAAAATTAAAACCAGGTGATTCTATCGCTGCTGTAGCAAAAGTAGTACATGAAGAAGAAATTATTGATGATGAAAATGAAAATGGCACGAATATTGAAAATAACGATTCCGAAGAATAAAATTAAATTAAATAAAATGAAAACAACAAAGCAAAGATTAGTACTAATCCTATTATTAATTGTAAGTATAAACGGATTTTCACAGAAAGTAGAAATGAAAGCCGCAAGCAAAGCCCTTGCTAAAAGTAATTTTCCGGAAGCAGCAGCTCAACTAACTAAAGTTAGAGGAATGTTGGATAATTTAGACGATAAAACCAAAGCGAAGTTCTATTTTATGGAAGCTAAAGTATATAACGCTACCGGAAAAGTAGATGATGCAGTTAAAGCTTTAAAAACTTTGATGGATTTTGAGAAAAAAATCGGGAAGCCTAAATACACTAAAGAAGCAAAACCAATGTTAGATAATTTGGTGAAGACGATTCGTGAAAAAGGAATTGATCAATATCAAAATCAAAAATGGGATTTGGCAAAAATGACGCTTAAAAAAGTATTTGTTTTAAGTCCTAAAGACACTATATTCTTACAATACGCCGGAGCGGCTGCCTTAAAAGCAAAAGATTATGATTCTGCTATTGAGGATTTTAAAAAGTTAATAGATTTAGGTTTTAAAGGAATAACAACAAATTATACAGCTGTTAATACCAAAACCGGTGAAAGAGAAAATTTAGGTTCTAAAAAATATATGGATTTAATGTTAAAATCCGGACAATACAAAGATCCAAAAGTAGAACATGTTGGTCCTGTAACTGCAAATTTGTACAATAATTTAGCTTCTAGTTACTTAGGTAAAAAGGAATTAAACAAGGCTAAAGAAGCTATCGAAAAAGGAAGAAAAGCAGATCCAAACAACATTAATGTTATTTTAACAGAAGCTTCTATAGCATACGAATTAGGTGACAAAGCTAAATTTACAGATTTAATGAAAGAAGCTGTTAAATTGCAACCTGACGATCCAAATTTGTTTTTTAATATTGGTGTAGTAAGTATGGATCAAGGTAAAGTTGATGAAGCAATTGCTGCTTATAAAAAAGCAATTGAATTAAAACCGGATTATTCAGATGCTTGGTTAAATTTAGCTTATGCTAAAATTGCTGATGATAAAAAATTAGTTGCTGAGATGGAAAAAAACATCAATAACTTTGATAAATTTGATGAAATTAAAGCGAAACAATTGGAAATGTACAAAAAAGCATTACCTACATTTGAAAAAGCTTTAGAATTTAACCAAAACAGAACAGATTTTATGCGTACAGTAATGGCATTATATGAAAACCTTGAAATGTACGATAAAATGAAGGCAATAAAAGCCAAAATTGATAGTATCGAAAATAAATAATTAGCTATCTAATTTTAAAACTAAACCGCCTTTTGGCGGTTTTTTTTATTTCAAAAGTTCAATTCATATTTTATTTTTTTTGTAAATTGGTGCTTTTATTAAACGGATTTCATGAATAAACTAAAAGAAGAAAATTTATACTATCCCAACGCAATACCTATTAAAGGGTTTCTTGTAGAAAGATATAATAAATGCTTGAATTTATTTGGTATAAAACCAACAAAATTAGCATATTTTACAATCGATGCAAAGGGATGGAGTCCTGAAATTGCCAAAGAAAAAAACAATCCTTTTTACTTAAATAATGGTGAAGCAAATCCATATGCCATAATAATTTCTCCTTTACAAAAAGAGAAAGAAGTATTTAATGCGTATTACAGCTATGAAAAGGAAATGATGAAAGCTATTTTTAATACGTATTTTCAAGAAATTAAAGATATTACCAAAGAATCGGCTTTATGTATAGAATTTAATCAAAAAATAGATGTTTTTTATGATTGTTTTGATTTGTTAAAGTATGATACTATTTTTATAGAATTTCATTTAATTAATGATATTAAAAATATTAAAAATGAACAACTTGAGCTCGAAAAAAACTTTCTGAAAGGCAACAATTTTGTTAACGAAAAATTACATCAAAAAATACTTACTAGTGTTCTAAAATATGGTGATTTACGCAAGCGAAACTTAGATTTAAAGCCAATTGAATTTAAAGTCAATTCCTTTTATACCAAAGCATTTGGTGGTGTTTATATCTTTAAAGATTTCATTCAAGAAATGTTGGTGTTCGAAAATAAAGAAACGTATCATCAGGCAATTAAAAATGAAACATACCAAGAACTTATTTTTTATAAGGATGATTTGCAGTTATTTGATAAATTAACTGATTACGTTGTGGTAGAAATAAATTTAGATAAATTGTTGCAATCTGAACGTTATCAACGAATTAAAAAACATATTTTTGCTCAATTATTTAGTAAAACAGAACATTCGATGGAGCAAATTTTAGATAGTGATTTATTGTTTAAGCGTTACTTAAATAAATTGGATTTAGAAGGGAAAAAAAGAATAATGACTGTTGAGCGTTTTTCAGAAATTTTAAAAGAAAATCCAAATGCCAATATCAAAGATTACATTCCAAATGATATTTTAAAAGCATTGTATGCACCGCATTCTTCTCTGTTAAAAGAAGAAATAGAATTAGTTTGGAAACTGTTACAAAAAACCACGCAAAAGGATCCTTATTTTATGTATTTATATACACCAAATACATTTTATAAAGCTTTTTATAATTATGATGAATCATATCAGAATTGGATTATTAAATACATAAAATCAAAACTCAAAAAATTATAGCTATGATAACTTTTGAAATTATATTATTTATTCTCGCATTATTATTTGGTATTTTGTTGTATTGGAGAGAGTCTAAAAATAACAAAATTTATCGCTTAATCAATAAATTAACGCATTCTAAAGAACAGCAAATGCAAATTACAAATTCAAAAGGTTTTATTTACAAACAACCTTTTGTTATGCGATTGATTTACATTGTTTTATTAGTTTTGATAACGTATTTGATAGTGGAATTTTTAACGCCTGTTAGAATTTTAGATATAAAATATTTAACCACAATAATTGTGGGTACTATTATCGGTACTTATTTTGGAACTTTTGTTGTTTCCGCAAATAAAAAAATATCGAGTAACCAACATATTATCGAAGACACTTTACAAAAAGGAAAAGATTTTATTGAAGATTTAACAGTAGAAGAAAAGCTTACATCAAAAAAAATAGAAAAAGAAGAAAAACAAAAGGAAACAAAAAAATCTGCAAGAGAACGTTTAAAAGACAAAGGTTTTTTAGAATAAGATAGTTATAACAAAAAAATGAATTAATAAAAATGAAAAAACAACTAATTGAGTGTGTACCAAATATAAGTGAAGGTCGCGATTTGAGTAAAATTAATGAAATAGCAAAAACAGTAGAAACTGTTGATGGAGTAAAACTTTTAGATGTAGATCCCGGAGCTGCTACAAATCGTACGGTTATTACTTTTGTGGGTGAACCCGAAAAAGTAATTGAAGCTGCTTTTCGTTTGATTAAAAAAGCAAATGAATTGATTGATATGCGAAAGCATTTAGGAGAGCATCCTCGTTTTGGTGCAACTGATGTTTGTCCGTTAGTGCCAATTTCAGGAATCAGTTTGGAAGAAACAGCCGAATATGCTAAAAAACTAGGTGAACGAGTAGGAAAGGAGTTGGAAATTCCGGTTTATTTATACGAAAAAGCAGCAACCGAAGAAAAACGTAAAAATTTAGCCAATTGCAGAGCTGGTGAGTACGAAGGATTAAAAGAAAAATTGGCTGACCCTAATTGGAAACCGGATTACGGACCGGCAATTTTTAATGAAAAAGTACAAAAATCAGGTGCTACGGCAATATCGGCTAGAGATTTTTTAGTGGCGTATAACGTAAACTTAAATTCAACTTCTACACGTAGAGCAAATGCTGTTGCTTTTGATATTCGTGAAGCCGGACGAGTAAAACGCGAAGGCAATCCGATTACCGG
This sequence comes from Flavobacteriaceae bacterium, assembly GCA_026988395.1. Classification (GTDB taxonomy): domain Bacteria; phylum Bacteroidota; class Bacteroidia; order Flavobacteriales; family Flavobacteriaceae; genus S010-17. The sequence continues at coordinate 4,917 of JALSLI010000191.1, forward strand.
TAAAAAAGTACTGGATAAAGACGGAAATGTTGTGCGTATTCCCGGAAAATTAAAAGCAGTAAAAGGTATTGGTTGGTATATCGATGAATACGGAATCGCTCAAATTTCATACAATTTAACAAATATTAGTATTACACCGGTTCATATTGCTTTTGATGAAACGGTTAAAGCTGCCGATAAACGCGGTTTGCGTGTAACAGGATCTGAGTTGATAGGTTTAATTCCGCTTAAAGCGATGTTAGATGCAGCGGATTATTTTTTACAAAAACAAGAGCGTTCTTTAGGAGTTTCAGAAAAAGAAAAAATTAAAATAGCTATTAAATCACTTGGTTTAGATGATTTAAAACCGTTTAATCCAAAAGAAAAAATAATTGAATATGTTCTTGAAGAACAATCTTCTAAAAAACTGATTGACTTGACATTAAAGGAGTTTGCAGATGAAACTGCTGGTGAATCTCCGGCTCCCGGAGGTGGAAGTATTTCGGCTTATGTAGGAACTTTGGGTGTAGCTCTAGGTACGATGGTTGCCAATCTTTCGGCAAACAAAAGAGGTTGGGATGATAAATGGGAATATTATTCCGATTGGGCAGTAAAAGGACAAAAATATAAGGAGACTTTATTGGCTTTGGTAGATGAAGATACCAATGCTTTTAATAAAATTATTGAAGCTTTTAGGCTACCTAAATCCAATTTACAAGAAAAAGAGATGCGAGCCAAAGCAATAGAAGATGCCACAAAATATGCAACGGAAGTGCCTTTTAAAGTGATGGAAACCGCTCAGCAATCGATGGAAGTAATGTTGGAAATGGCAAAAAATGGTCTGCAAAACTCTTTATCAGATGCCGGAGTTGGTGCTTTATGTGCCAAAACTGCTGTTCACGGTGCATATTTTAATGTGCGTATCAATGCAAAAGATATAAAAGACAAGGCTTTCGCCGAAGAAATTTTATCAAAGGCAAAACAAATTTTTAATAAAGCAGAGCAATTAGAAAAACAAGTATTAGAAATTTTAAATAAGGCAATATAAATTTATTGACTTATTAATTTAATTTCTGTATATTTACCCTTTAAAATTAAGGATATGGAACAATTTAAAGGTAAAAACTTACTAAACTTTGTAAAAGAACTGCCAAAT
>JALSLI010000192.1 GCA_026988395.1 Flavobacteriaceae bacterium
GGATGAATTTACTGTTTAAAAAAATACTGTTTGCTTTTTCAAAAGTGCTGAATTTATTGTTGCTAATACTATCGTTTTTACGGAATTGATAACCAATTTCAGAAAATATTTTTTTCTTATCACCAAATCCGATATACGATTTAAAAGTTGTATTTTTAAAACTCAGCGGCGTGAATTCGCCATTCATTTTATCTTTGCGTTGGTTATTTTCTATGGTATATTCGCTACCAATCCATTTATTTTTTAATTGGTATTTTAATCGATTAATGCTGGTAATGTATTGTGTGGTTTCACTTATTGCCGATGTGTTTAATAAAGACGATTGACTTTCAAATTGCCATTTTTTAAAACGATTAGTCCATTGCAGTTCGTGTTTATTTCCTTTAAAATTACTTTTAATATCCAGATTTTTAAAATTGTATTTGATTGAGGAAACACTGTCTTTTTTTATTAAAAAACCTATGTTAAACAGGTTTTGTTTTTGGTTTAAAACATTGGTTAAATTCCACTCTCTATTAAATTCGATGTTCTGAAATCGCTCTACGGTTTTAAAATTTTCCGAAACAAATTCATCATAAAATAGTGTGCTTACCTGCCACTTTTTATCGATAAGTATTTTGTTTAGAAAGACATTTCCGGCAAAACCGTTATTATCATTATCTTGCTTGTTGGAAAACAAATTTTTATCAAAGTAACTGTATGATAATTCCGATGCAATTTTTGTTTTTTTATTTGGTGTAAATGCTGTTTTAAGGTTTAGTAACTGTAATTTATTTGGTGCAGTAAGACGAATAATCGGTTCGTAATCACCTTGTTTTTCGTTTCCGGAAGGAGCAACATATTTAAACACTTTTCCGTTAGCCAAAACTTCATCTATGGTATAATTTCCGTTGTTTTTTCCTACATAGGTAAAATTTACATGATACAATTGCTCATTAGGATCGTTTGAAAACACAAAAATATCTTCGCCATTCTGGTTTTCTTTTTTATATTGAATTTTATCAATATCATAGTCTTCCGGAACTGCACTTGGTACTACCATTTGCGAAATTTCATCTCCGGCATTTGCCAAGATTTCCAATTGATTTTGAGTTAAATTTTGATTAATACCACTGTTTTTTAAATCATTTTCGTTATAAATACTAAGTTGAATTTTTGATTTTTCAGTAAAACGATGAATTTCATTAAAGGAAACAAAACGCGTATAGTTTTGGTCGCTTATTTGAAACTCTACCGTAATTCGCATATTGGAATTAATAGGATAAGTAGGATTAAAATAAATTTCCGCAGTATTATAATCTATGGTATAATCTTTATCTTTTCCTCTTTTTAATTGCAATCCGTTAACATAAACTCTTTCACTGTTTGCAACGATTAGCCAATAGGCATTTTCTTGATTTATAATGTTATAAGGTCCTTGGTTGCCGTTTTGTCCTTTGAAATTTACGGAAGTGAATTTACCGCGAACAACTGCTCCGGAAACGTAAAAATTGGTGTTTTTTATCGAATCTCCAAAAGTGGATTTAACCGATAATCCTTGTACTTTTTTTTGAAAATGCAAGTATTTTAAGGAGTCGCTCTTAAAAGGTAAATCACCGGCAATTACTTGCCACTTTTTAGTGAATATTTCGATAAAAATTTTATCGTACTCGTCTAATCGTTGTGTGTACCCATTGTTTTGCACCGGAATATTACTATCAATAATATTGGCTCTTATTTTTACTTTTTCCGAAAGATTTCCTTGTATTCGTAACTCTAAATTTGCATCTAAAACGGCATCTTGGTTGTTTCCAAAACGCATTCCTCTAACAATATTTCCTTTGGTTTCCAGTCCTTTAAAAACGTTGTATTTTTCTTTTTTATCCAATATTTTACTGTGATACAGTCTAAAATTACTTTTGGTATTTTTTACAATTAGAGAAGTATCCAAAGCACGATATGTTTTGGTTAAAAAATCCGGATATTTTTGATATTGTATGTGTATTTTTTGACGAAATAATGAGGTATCTTTTAAGATTAATATTCCCTTTTTAAATAATACCGTATATTTGCTTGTATCAATTTTTTTATTAAAATCGTTGGTTATTAAAAAGTGAAAAGGCGTGATGCTATTGTTTTCCAATTTAATTGTATCCTTTAAGATAATGATCTCTTTTTGCACCAAATTATTTTGTTTTTGGGCAAGAATAGGCGAGGATGCCAAAAAGATAAAAATCCAAAGTAATTTTATGATACGATTCATCTGACAAATAACGTAAAAAGAACGGAATTAGTTTTTAATGATGTAACAAATTTTACTTAAACTCGTCTTAAAGAAAAAGGTTTATTTTGGAGAAAATTTTAGAAGTATCGCATTTAGATAAAAAATTTGGACGTGTACATGCAGTAAACGATTTATCTTTTTCTATTGAAAAAGGAAATGTGTATGGCATTTTAGGTCCTAACGGAAGCGGAAAATCCACCACACTTGGCATTATATTAAATGTGGTGAATAAAACAGGAGGTGATTTCTCTTGGTTTAATGGCGAATTAACAGTTCATGATGCCTTAAAACGCGTTGGTGCAATTATTGAAAGACCTAATTTTTACCCAAATATGAGTGCTTACGAAAATTTGCGTTTGGTTTGTAAAATTAAAGGAATCGACACCAATAAAATTAATGAAAAACTAAAACAAGTAAACCTTTTTGAACGCCGCAACAGCAAGTTTAAAACGTTTTCACTTGGTATGAAACAGCGTTTAGCAATTGCTTCGGCATTGTTAAATGATCCGGAATTTTTAATTTTAGACGAACCTACAAACGGATTAGATCCACAAGGTATTCACGAAATACGACAAATTATTCAAGATATTGCTTCAGACGGAGCAACCATTTTATTGGCTTCGCATTTGCTGGATGAAGTCGAAAAAATTTGTTCGCACGTTATTGTCATCCGTCAAGGAAAAAAATTGTACGAAGGGAAAGTTGATGAGCTCACACAATCTTTTGGGTTTATCGATTTAAAATCGGAAGATAACAAACAATTAAAAAAACTTCTTTTAAATTTTGACGGAATTTCCGACATAAAAGAAGAAAAAGAAATACTTATTTTGGTTTTAGATAAGGAAATTTCTACCAAAGAGGTTAATAGATTTTGTTTTAATAACAATGTCGTTTTAACACATTTGGTTAAGCGAAAACCAAGTTTGGAAAACCAATTTTTAAGTTTAACTTCAAAAAATTAATTATGATACGATTATTACAAATAGAATGGATAAAACTTAAAAACAGCAGAGCAAGTAAGGTCTTAATTAGTGTGTATTTTGTTTTGTTATTAAGTATTTCCTTGGTATCGATGATAAATTTTAATCTTGGTGATATTCATATTTCAATCGCAGATCAGGGGATTTTTAATTTTCCGTTTATCTGGCATTTTAATACGTATTTTGCCGGATTGTTTAAGATATTTTTGCTTTTGGTTGTGGTTTCAATGACTGCTAATGAATATGCAAATCGCACCATAAAACAGAATTTAATAGACGGAATGAGTAAAAAAGAGTTTATTCTTTCTAAATTTTATATGGTAGTTTTATTGGCATTTTTATCTACTGTTTTTGTGTTTATAGTCTCTTTAATTCAAGGATTGTTGTATTCCGATTATAGAGAATTTTCAAGTATTACAACAGATTTAATTTTTTTACTTGCTTATTTTATAAAATTGGTTGCCTTTTTTAGCTTCGGTTTGTTTTTAGGTGTTTTAATCAAACGCTCGGCTTTTGCTATAGGTGCTTTAGGTGTTTGGTATATTATCGAGAATGTTATTTATGGCTTATTGCGTTGGAAAGTTTTTAAAGGACAAGAAATACACGAAAAAATTATGCAGTTTTTTCCGCTACACGCCATGTCTAATGTGATTATCCAACCTTTTACGCGTTTTAATAAAGTGAAATCCATTGCTAAAACCACCAACACCAAAGAATTGTTAGGTATTGATTATCATATTCATACAGAGCAATTACTTATTTTAATAGTTTGGACTTTTATATTTGTGTATCTATCTTATATTTTAATTAAGAAAAGAGATTTATAAATCCCAAGTAGCAGTTCGGTATTTATAAATTTTAAAATTATATCCTAGTGTAATTTGGTGAAATGAACCATTAGAAAAAATAGTATTATTCAGTTGTTTGGTATATGTATATGCAATAATATAATGTTTGAATTTAATTCCTAAAAAGGGTGTAATATAATTAGGGTTTTCATATGCATTATTATCTAGATTTCTACGGTAGGATAAACCTGTCCAAATCTCACCATTACTTATAGGAAAGAATATTTTTAAATTTGTATCGATAAAAGATTCTTTTGTTTTTTCGGTATAATTTAATAAAATTGAAGGCTCTATTTTTATCAAATCTTCTTTATTTTGGTTAAAATGATATCCTAAACTGATTAGATGGCTTCTCAAATTTATTGTTTCGACGTTGTTTATTAGGTTTCGTTTAGATAGTAATATGTTCTTGATGGTAAAGAAAGAAAAAAGTCCTTTGTAACGATAGGCTATCCCTGCATCTATATTAAAATAAGGATGCAGTAAATTAATATTTTGCAGGTTGCTGTCGGGTAAAATAAAATCTCTAGTATCTAGTGAATTTTGAAGGAAATTTAAAGATAAACCAAAAGAAAATTGATTCATTTCATTGTAATCCAATGGCATGTGATACGCATAAATAAGTTGGCCGCCGATTTTAGAGAAATGACCTACTTTATCATTAAACAAAACTACTCCAATAGCAGATTGTGATTCACCTAAAAGCATATGAAAACTGGCAGTTTGTAATTGAGGTGTATTATCAAAATCTGTCCATTGTTTTCTTGCTGTAATTCTTGTTTTAGAAATATTACTTATTCCGGCACTTGCAGGATGTAGCAAGATTAAATTATCGGTTAAATAATCGGAGTATATTGGCAGTGTTTCCTGAGCTTTAGACCAAATAATTCCTGTTAAAGTAAAAAATAGTATTATTAATAATTTTTTCATGTGTTTATCTAATTAAAGCAAAGCTTCCTTTTAATATTTTATCATTTTCTAACATTACTTTAAACCAATATTCAGTTGCAGGCATCGGTTGACCCTGGTAATTTCCATCCCAGCCTAAACTGTTTGGATCTAAAACAGACACAATTTTACCATATCGATTAAAAATGTAGATTTTTTCGCCACTTTTTACACCATTGCCAATTAAATGCCAATAATCATTTTCACCATTTCCGTTTGGTGTAAAGAAATGCATGTAGCTTATATTAATTAAAGTTTCCGTAGTAAACGAAGTTTCCGTACAGCCTGTTGCATTCCCTGTATTATTATATGCAATTACGGTTACATAATATGTAGTATTTTGATTAAAATCTGTTGTCGGATTGTAAGTTGTTGTATTACCTACATCAACATTATTTAAAATGTCATTTCCTCCTGATGTTGTTCCAATAGTTAAGTAATAACCTGTTGCGTTGTCTACAGCTATCCAATTTAAATCAGTTGTAATTGATACGTCAGTAGCACCGTCTGCCGGTGTGGTTAATTGTGTACAGTTTGGAGCCGTTGGAATGTTTTCCGTAGTAAACGAAGTTACCGTGCAGCCTGTTGCATTTCCTATATTATTATATGCAATTACGGTTACGTAATATGTAGTGTTTTGATTAAAATCTGTTGCCGGATTGTAAGTTGTTGTATTACCTACATCAACATTATTTAAAATGTCATTTCCTCCTGATGTTGTTCCAATAGTTAAGTAATAACCTGTTGCGTTGTTTACAGCAGTCCAAATTAAATCAGTTGTAATTGATACGTCTGTTGCACCGTCTGCCGGTGTGGTTAATTGTGTACAGTTTGGAGCTGTTGGTAAGTTTTCTGTAGTAAACGAAGTTTCCGTACAGCCTGTTGCATTCCCTGTATTATTATATGCAATTACGGTTACATAATATGTAGTATTTTGATTAAAATCTGTTGCCGGATTGTAAGTTGTTGTATTAC
>JALSLI010000193.1 GCA_026988395.1 Flavobacteriaceae bacterium
CCGAATATTGGCTGTCCGAAAAAAATACTATCTTTGCTCATATGTTGAATTTTAGGTTAGATCATTATTCAACTATACGAAAAATTCCTCAATAATTGAGGAATTTTTTATCGGACAGTAATAATTAAATATATAGTTCCTACTATACCAAACATTACGGTTACTGTCATTTGTAACATATGATGAATTAAATTTAACAGCATTATTTTTTTTTGATTTTTTTTATCAAAATAAATTGCTTTTATACCATATTCACCTATTCTATTTGGTGTTAATAGAGCTCCTGTATGAGCAGCTAAGGTTTGTTCAGTTGCTTCTATTAAATTGATTTTCTGAATATTAGATACTAAAATCTGCCATTTTAAAATTTCCATAAACCAATTTAAAGCAGTTAAAACTAACAGTATAATAATTGAATTATGATTTTTAAAAACAGCATTTATAACCTGTTTATTTAAAGTATTTATGTCTAAATTTTCATTAAAAAATAAACGGTAATAGATAAAATAAAAAGCGGCGATTATCACACTTATTTTTACAGTAAATTGAAGGAAATTTCGGTATTTTTTAGATGTTTTCGTCATAATCTAAGCAATAATATTAAAATTATTTTTAAAAGGTTTCTAAAATTGAAAGTATCTTTGTTTTTAAAACTATTCTATTGGCAGCAGATAAAATTATATTAGGCATTGATCCCGGAACCACAATTATGGGTTTTGGTATTATTAAAGTTGTAAAAAAACAAATGCATTTTGTTCTGCTAGATGAATTGATTTTAAACAAATACGACGACCATTATTTGCGATTAAAAAAAATTTTTGAACGTACCGTACATTTAATCGATACTTACCATCCTGATGAAATTGCTATTGAAGCTCCTTTTTTTGGTAAAAATGTACAATCGATGTTAAAATTAGGTCGAGCCCAAGGTGTAGCAATGGCGGCAGGTCTCTCTCGTGAAGTTACAATATCCGAATACGCTCCCAAAAAAATAAAAATGGCAATTACCGGTAACGGAACAGCCTCAAAAGAGCAAGTTGCTAAAATGTTACAAAGTCTTTTAAACTTAAAAACGCTCCCAAAAAATTTAGATGCAACCGATGGACTTGCAGCCGCAGTCTGTCATTTTTACAACCAAGGTCGTGTACAAATTGGTAAATCATATACAGGTTGGGATGCTTTTGTGAAGCAAAATGAAAAAAGAATAAAAAAATAATTCTTTTTTCTACCGATAATTTACATTTGCACTTTTATCCTTAAATTGTTTTGAAAAAATTAGTAGTTCTTGTTGTGCTATTTCCTGTTTTGATTCTTGGTCAAACAACAGAAAAAGCAATTTACATTCAAGATAAAAACCTATCTCTTTTTCATGCTTTTATCATTAATACCTTAAAAGGAAATACAATAACCGACTTTAATGATGTAAATTTAAACACTAAAAAAGTTGGTAAATACACCTTGATTCTCAAAATTTTAAAACACCAAGATAGAAAAGCTGATTCTTTGTTTTTTAAATTATCAGATACTGTTTTATTAAATTCTAAAAACAATAAAAATACAGATAAAACAGTTGATTTAATCATCAAGCAGGTCATTAGAAATCGGCGAAAATATCTAAGACAAACAGGTGATTATTCCGCCCAGATGTATACTAAAAACAAATATCAAACCTTACACTTACCGAAGCGTTTGCTTGGTTTGGATTTTACTTCTTTACAGCCTTTTTTAAATAATCGTGGTACCGGAATTGTATATCTCTCCGAAACGCTATCTACCATTCAAAAAAAAAGAAAACAGCTTAAAGAAACCATTTATGCGGTAAAAGTGAATGGTATTGAAAATAAAATCGGCTTTAATAGAGCGGCAAACACAAATATTAACTTTTATCATAATACAATCACTTTAGGCGATAAATTAATATCGCCAATAGCTGTATATGCTAATTTTTTTTACACTTATAAACTTCAAAAAAGCTTTTTGGAAAATGGTATATTAATTCATAAAATTAAAGTAATTCCCAAATACAAAAATGCAAATGCACTAAATGGTTTTATTTATGTTGTTGATCAAGATTGGCAATTATACGCTTTAGATTTGTATATAACCGGAAAGCAAATACAAAAACCGGATATTGGTTTTATAAAGATAAAACAAAATTTTGAATACCGTAAAAACCAAAAACTTTGGCTACTTAAAAACCAAAAAATCGATTTTGATTTTAATAAATTTCAGATTCATTTGGCAGGAACCATGTCCGCTTTTTTTAAAGACTATAAGTTACAAAAACAAAAACTAGGTTTAAATAGATTAACCTATCAATTTCCATATAAAAGAGATAGTTTATTTTGGCTTAAAAATCGTTCGGAACAATTATCTGATATTGAAAAATATACATATAAACGCGGAGATTCTTTACAACGTAAACACAGCTCAAAAAAATATTTAGATTCCCTTACTTTAGCACATAATAAGTTTCAATTTTCAGATATTTTTTTCGATTATAACCATCAGAACTTATATCATAAAAACCGTTTTAAAATTAGTTTTCCTATTAATATTATGTTTAACACGGTTCAAGGTTGGCATACTACGGCAAAATTTACCTATTATAAAGATAAAAACCATCAAAATTATCAAATAAGTAGTAAAATAAATTATGGTTTTTCCGATAAAAAAATTCGATTTGAAAATAGGTTTTTGTATCGTTTTAATGATAAAAAAAATTCCATTTTGCAAGTTTCTTTTGGTAAACAATTAACCGAATTTAACGATCCATATTCCACAGCACCTCTTTTTAATACATTAAGTACCTTATTATTTGAAGAAAACAATTCTAAGTATTACAATAAAAATTTTTCCGAAATATCGTGCAAGAGGTCTTAAACGGTTTGTTTTTAAACACCAAGATATCGTATGAAATAAGAAAACCCGAATTTAATCATGCTAATTTTGTTTTTATAAATTTTAAGGATACACATTACACATCAAACAATCCGTTAGAACCTGATAATTTTACAAAAGCGGCGATAGAAAAACACCAAATGACTAAATTGGAAACCGGTTTAACATATAAAATAGGGCAGAAGTTCCTCTTATTTCCTACACAAAAAATAAACCTGTCTACAGCTTATCCAAAACTACAAATTAATTTTAAAAAAGGTATTTCATTTTCTAATATTAAATATAATTTCGATTATATCGAAGGAAGAATTTTTCAGCGATTTCAAATAAGTAATAAAGGAACTTTTTCATACAATATTAAAGCAGGAACCTTTCTAAATAAAAATCAACTTTCATTTATTGATTACAAACATTTCGATATTACACAAGTACACATTTCTTTGGTAAAAGATTACACCAATCACTTTGCATTATTGCCATCTTATGCATATAGCACTAACAAAAAATTTGCCGAATTTCATGCCTAACATCAATTTAAAGGCTATCTTTTAGATAAAATACCACTAATAAAAAAATTACAATTTCAGTTTATTATTGGTGCAAATACTTTGTTAACTGTTGATCATTTTCCGTATTCGGAATTTAATATTGGTTTAAACAATGTTGGTTTTGGTAAATTCAGATTTTTACGTATCGATTATATACGTTCATTTAGCAATCAAAAATCTACAGGAAGTTTTATTTTTGGCTTGAGTTTGTAATTTTTACTTGATTTTTAACAAAATTTTATATAAAAAAAGACTTTTTTGTCTTAAAATGATTTTTGTCATCTTTTTTTGTGGTGTATCCCTTTACCTTTGTACTATATTTTGAACGGAAATTAACTAAATCAAATATCAAAATGAAAATCAAATTATTATCGTTAGTACTCGTAAGTTTTTTTGTTTTTTCTTCTTGTAAGAAAGAAACAAAAGAAAATACACAAACCACTTCAACAACCAAACAAGAAGTAAAACAAACTAAACATCAAGGACAAGCAGATGTAAAATTGTCTGAAGGAGAACAGGCAAATGCTTTACAAGTAGCAAAATCATTAGATGATTTTTCTACTTTGGTTACAGCAATTGAAGCTGCAGGTGTACAAGATGCTGTTGTTAACGCAGGACCATTAACTATTTTTGCTCCTGTTAATGCAGCATTTGATAAATTACCAAAAGGAACAGTAGAAAATTTATTAAAACCGGAAAATAAAGCAAAATTGGCTTTTATTTTAAAAAATCACGTTGCTCCGGCTAACTATCCTATTAAACAATTAAAAAAAGAAGCAAAAAAAGGACGTAAATTATACATGGCTTCCGGTGAATATTTAACTGTTGAGAATAAAGATGGTAAAATTTATGTTGGTGGAGCACCAATTTTAAAATCTGTAAAAGTTAGTAACGGCTGGATTCACGTAATTGATCAAGTATTGGTTCCGGCTCCAAAAAAATAAGTAAAATCAAATCACTATTTAATAACTAAAAATAATTTAAACATGAAATTCAAATTTTTAATTGTTACTGTCTTGGCTTTATTTCTTTCGAGTTGTGGCGGTAAAAAAGAGGACAAGACAACTACTTCTAAAGAAGAAGTAAAACAAGAAGTAAAAAAAGATACACCCAAAAAAGAAGAAGCCGCTACAACAGTAGATTTAACCAAACCTACTTTGGATAATAAAGGTATCGGCCCTATAAAATCGGTTACTTTAAATGATAAAATCGATGAGAAATTAGCAGCAAAAGGAAAAGAACTTTATAAAGCAAATTGTACGGCTTGTCATAAAATTAAGAAACGTTATATAGGTCCTGCGTTAAAAGGTGTTACCAAAATACGATCTCCTGAATGGATTATGAATATGATAATGAATTCAAAAGAAATGTTAGAAAAAGATCCAGTTGCAAAAGCCTTAATAGCAGAGTATCATGCACCAATGGCACAACAACAATTAAAAGAAGAAGAAGTTAGAGCAATTTTAGAATATTTAAGAACAAAAGAATAAAATAATTAAATCAAATCAAATCAAAATGAAAATAATTTTTAAATCCATTGCTACTTTTGTAGTTACAGCTTTATTTTTAACAAGTTGTGCACCTACAACCAGTAACAAAGAAACAAAAGGTACCGCTAAAGGTGCTATTGCCGGAAACGCGGCAGAGAAAGTTTACATTGCTCCAGGAGAGCACGATTCACATTACGCATTTATCTCAGGTGGATTTAGCGGACAGTTAGCTGTTTATGGTTTACCTTCTGGTAGGTTATTTAGAGTAATTCCTGTATTTTCACAAGATCCAGAAAAAGGGTATGGATACAATGAAGAAACCAAACCAATGTTAAAAACATCACATGGTTTTGTGCCTTGGGGAGATTCACACCATCCAGATATTTCACAAACTAATGGTTCGGTAGATGGTCGTTGGGTTTTTATTAATGAAAACAACACACCACGTATCGCTCGTATTGACCTAAAAACGTTTGAAACAGCTGAAATTATTGAAATACCTAATTCAGCAGGTAATCACTCTTCTTCTTTTGTTACTGAAAATACCGAATATGTAGTTGCTGGTACTCGTTTTGCTGTACCATTTCCACAAAGAGATATGTCTATTAAAGATATGAAAGGGAATTTTAAAGGAGCTTTATCATTTATTAAAATTGATCCTAAAGATGGTCATATGAGTATTGCTTTCCAATTAAGAATGCCTGGTTTTAACTATGATTTATCACATCCAGGTCGTGGAAAATCACATGGTTGGTTCTTTTTCTCAACCTATAATACAGAAGAAGCTAACACGTTGTTAGAAGTTAATGCATCACAAAACGATAAAGATTTTATTGCTGCAATTAACTGGAAAAAAATTGAAGAATACGTAGCAAATGGTGGTGGTAAAAAAATGCCAGCGAAATACACGCACAATATGTGGAATGACGACACACATACAGCAACTTCTACTATGGAAAAAGAAGTATTAGTAGTAGAACCTAAAGATGTTCCTGGTGCAATTTATTTCTTGCCAACAGCAAAATCGCCTCACGGTTGTGATGTT
>JALSLI010000194.1 GCA_026988395.1 Flavobacteriaceae bacterium
GTGAAAAAAGTCTTTTTTATTTTTCTTGTACGTAAATCGCAAATGCTATCTGCTAAAGTAGGTTGTTTGTGTATTTTCATAAGGTAAATATACAACTTTATACTTTGATTATCAAATGTATAACTATATTTTTTTAAATAAATTTAGAATGTTTCCCCTTGCAACGGTCTTGATTATATGAATGCAATGATGTTAAGCCCGACAAAAAGTAGTGTTTTAAAAACCCTTTTGAATAATGCACTCACCACCAAAATAAATGACCGTGAAATGTTTATGAAAGGTATTGATTACTCATATTACTACGAAGAAAATGATTAAATTTTTAAAACTCTCAATTTTAAGGTATTGTAAAATATTAAGGTGTTTTTTTTGAGTTAAAACTTTCCGGAAAGTGTAAAAACAAAATTTCTTCCCGGAGCACTAATTCCGGAAGCAAATTCTTTGTAATGCACATCAAATATATTGGTAACTTTAAATCCGATTTCGAGATTTTTATAAAACGTATAATTAATATCGTAATTTAGTATTTGCCAAGCAGGCGTTCCGTAATACGAATTGGTTTCAGAGATAAAAGGTGTTTCTTCAATATTATCTATTCCTTCTGTTAAATTGTATTCTGAAAGTGGTTTCTTTCCGTTAAAAATATAAGAAATGCTTGTGTTTAGTTTTGATTTATAATATCCTATTTGAATAGAACCAAAAAGCGGCGGAATGGAAAATAAAGGCTCTTTGGTATCGTAACTCATTCCTTTGGTATAGGTAATCTGAGCCTTAGCAAACCATTGTTTTGTAAAATAATTTTGATAAGTTGCAGTTCCTCCTAAAATATAAGCCGTTCCTTTGTTTACGTTGGCTATTGTGGTTGCTAATTCACCATCAAATAAAATGGTATCGCTTCCGTTTAAACGGAAAACATCTCTGGCAATATAGTCTTTTAAATACGTGTAATAAGTAGAAAATCCGAAATGGTTTTGTTTGTTTTTAAAATATTTTAAAACACTAAATTCTGCACTATACGCATATTCCGGTTTTAAATTTACGTTTGGCACAGTTACTTTTCCTCTTTTTTCACGTACTTTACCAACATCATCTATGTTTGGCGAGCGAAATCCGCTGGCAAAAACCGTATTTATTTGCCATTTATTATTGGGTTTAAAAACGTAACCTATGGTTGCTGTAATGGCAGAATTAAACAGTTTAATTTTATTTTGCGGTAATGTAATAAACGTTTCATCGTTCCATTTTGCTTTTAAATAGGTGTTTGTAAGTCTAATTCCGGTGTTTAAGGTTTCTTGTTTGCTTATATCTTGTCTGTAATTGGCGTAAATAGCAGCACTTGTGTAAGAACTTCCACCATCAGGATATCTGGTTTGTATGTTAAAAGTATCTAAAAATCCGGTAACTTGATGGTTGTTAATTTCCAAAATTTTACCAATAGCATTAGAATTTACTTTGTTATAAGAAAATTCGCTTCCGTAAGATAAAAGGCGTTTTTTGTTGTTGTTAATTGGCACTTCAAAATCGGCATTAATGCTAAATACTTTTACGTTTTCAAAGCGATACGAGCGTTTTAAACTGTTAAATTTTCGTTGAATTCTGGACTCGTCTATGTCTTGATAAGCCAAAGTAATTACACCATCTTCAATCCATTTTTTATTAATATTAAAGTCTAATTGCGAGCTTATTAATACTCTTTTTTGTGGACCGTAACGCCATTCGGCAAATTTTAATTGTCCGTTTTTATATTCTGTTAATTTATCAAATCTTGGAATGTCTGATGTGGTACTGTATTGTAAATTAACCGTTGTATTTATGTTTTCGTTAAACGGAATAAATAGTTTTTGCAACAAATCTAATTGTGAGAAACCAACATTTTTTTGAATTTCAGGATTTGGATTTGCCGTTGGTAATTCGGTATAATATGTTTCGGTATTATTTGAGTAATAAGGCTGTAATCCCCAAGTTTTAAAACCGTGTTTTCTATTGCTTCCCATTTTTAAATCGCCATATGCACTATAAGAAAAACTTGTAAATGAAGCTATTTTTTTAGCTTGAATTTCCAATCCTACTTGTTGTGAAAAAGCATTATTTACGGTGTGGTATCTACTTATAAAATCAGGTTTTAATTTTAAGGAATCGCTTAATTCCGGTTTCTTGGTCATGTAATGAATTACACCTCCAAGAGCATCGGAGCCATAAATTACGGAGGATGGACCAAAAACAACTTCGGTACGTTCTAATACATTTGGTGAAACAGTGATGGAACTTTGTAAATGCCCTTTTCTATAAATGGCATTATTCATTCTGACACCATCAACAACTAAAAGAATTCGGTTAGCTTCCATACCTCTTAAAACCGGGCTTCCGCCTCCAAACTGGGATTTTTGCACTTTTATTCCCGGAATTATTGCTAATAAATCTGCTGTTGTTTGTGCTGTTGCTTTTTTAATTTCTTCACCGGAAATGATTGCTGTTTCTTGTGCAATTCTACTTCGTTTTACTGCTTTTTTACTTGCCGAAATAAATACTTCTTCTAAATTATTTTTTTTAGGTTGAAGAAAAACCACACTATTTTTAATGTCTTTTTTTAAAATTTTAAATTCTTTGTATGAAAGGTGTTTAAAGAAAAGAACATCTGTCTTTTTAAAATCCGTTATCGATACTTTACCGTGTATATCCGTTATAAAATGGATGTCTTTTTTTTGATTATAAACCGAAACATTAGCAATAGGTTCATTGGTAACAGCATCTTTTACAACAATTTCTTGTGCAAAAATAAAAGAAGAAAAAAACAGTAAAATAATACTTAAAGGACGATACTTCATAATCTAACTAAATACATTTTGTAAAACGGACAAGGATTTTGGTTTTCTAAATTCCGGCAAATGTAAACTATAATAAGTTAATAAAGCTTGCATCATTTCTTGTCTGTCTTTTACATTAAATTCTAATTTATGTAGAGTATCAAAATTTGTACCAAGTAAAGATTTTAATAGATTTAATTTTTTGTCGGTAAGGTAATTTTCACGTGGTTTTGAGTTTGTAAAAATTCCTTCTTGTAAATTGAAGAAAAAGGCATTTTTATATTGGTTTGTTTTTGGGTAAAATCCGAGATATTTTGTTAGTTTTAACAAGAAAAATAAATGAAAATTAGAAATATTATCGTGCGTATCCAACCAAATGAAAGCATTTTCTAAAAAGGAAAAAAGGAGGATATTTTCTTCTTCTTCGACTAAAACAGTATTTAATATTTCCGATAAAAATAAAGCAATGGTACTTTTGTAAATATTGGTGTGAATTTGATGAAAAGGATGTTCGGTACCTATTTCTTTAATATAGTTGAGGTTACCTTTATCGTTGTGTTTTGCAACTAAATTTAATAAAGTTAGTTTTTGAAAATAGGCAATTTTAGATTTGCTTTTTTTGCTTTTAGTTTTTAGAATTCCTTTTAAAAAATATGATTTTACACCATATTCCGTATAGCATTTAACAATTAAACTGCTATCTTGAAATTTTGTAGTTTGTATTACAATTGCTTTGGTTTTTACCAACATATTAGTTTATAATAGCAATATTTGTAACCGATGTTTCTCCGGTATCTTGTAAGGTTAATAAAACAACATAAACACCTGATGCGACCTTATGACCTGCTAAATTTCTTTTGTTCCAGATTACTTTTCCTCCTTTTAATTCTTGTCCTTCTACTACGTTCGTTTCGTAAACCAAATAACCGGCACTATCTAATATTTTAACATTTGTTCCTCTTGGTAGATGTTTCCCGTTAAGGCCATCAATCGTAACAAATT
Organism: Flavobacteriaceae bacterium; assembly: GCA_026988395.1. GTDB lineage: Bacteria > Bacteroidota > Bacteroidia > Flavobacteriales > Flavobacteriaceae > S010-17. The sequence continues at coordinate 3,807 of JALSLI010000194.1, forward strand.
CATCATTTTTCGTTACCGGATTTGGGTATGCATAAGTACTTGTTAAGCTATCTCCAAAAGGAGCGACTCCTGCTTTAAAAGCAACAATACCACCAGATGTTGCAAAATATACTTTTCCGGTACTGTTGTCAATTTTTATTTTATTGATAATGTTTGAAGGCAAAGGCGAATTGTCTTTATTAAAAATATATAAAGATTCCGTTGCCGAAGGTGTAGTACCTAAAACACCACTACTATTTGTACCAAACCATTTATTATCGGCACCATCAATTGCTATACTGTTTATAGGCTGTTCACCTAAAACAATTTGAGCTTGTTCGTCTCCTGTAGCACCTTCTAATTTTATTTTTATTGGTTGTGCTTCCGGTTTTGGAGTTTCAAAAACACGCGAAACGCCGTAAAGCACTCTAAAACCTTCTGTTGTACCAATCCAAGCATTTCCGTTACGGTCATCATCAAAAGATTTTACCATATTGCTTGGTAAATTACCGGAATCGGTATTAGAGTCTAATTTTGCAGTTTTTTCACCGTTTTCATTAAATACTAATGCTCCGGAATCTCGTGTGCCAATCCAAACGTTTTTCGATTTATCGACAACAAGATCGCCTAAGCCAAATTTTGTTGCCGTAATTAAATCGGCAAAACTATATTGCGACCAATTGCCGTTTTTATCCAGTTTTTTTAAGCGATGATTGGTGTGCGAATTGGCAATCCACAGATTACCGTCTTTGTCAAAATCGGTTGCCGAGATTAAAACGGCATCAGGCATGTAAATATAACCCAAAAACCAAGTTTCTAACGGACTGTTATCTTGGTTATACAGGTTTATTACAACATCATCTTGCACTTCTAATAATCCGTTAAAATACGAACTGATGTAAACGTGGTTAATTTCAAACGGATCAATGGAAATATCCAATAAATTATAGGCATTGTAACCGGTGTCTTCAAAACGAGTATTTATCCAATTTTCGCCATTAAAATGACTATACCCTTTTTTAATAAAATTAAAATTGTAGGTGCTGTAATCTTGTCCGCCATAAACCACCCAAAGATGTCCTTTTTCAACTTCAATGGAAAAAGGTGAATTATATAAAGGACCTTGCGGATGAATTTCTAAATAACTGGTATCATTAAAATCTTTGATTAAAACGCCGTATTTATCGGTTGCCAAATAAATCACATTATCTTGAGTAAAAGCGGTATTGAGCGTAAAATCAAAATCTGTTGTAGGTTGTGCTGTAAAAACCGAATTTATATTGTTATCTAAAACATACGCACTTTTTTTTAAACTAACAGTAAGAAAATCGGTTTCACTTTTTAAGTTAATAATGAAATGCGGATAAGTTTGTATTAAGGTTAAGGAATTATCATCGTTTAAACGGAATAATTTTTTATACTTAGACATGTAAATAGCATCATTAAACGTTACAATTGTTTTGAAATTTCCAATTAACTCTCCTTGTGGTGCAAGCCAATTATTAAAATCGATTAAAAAAGGGTCATTTACGTTTGCTTGGTAAATTCCGTTTTCTGTTGCGGCATAAATTGTTTCGTTTTTTACAATTATCTGATTTATGTAAACTGCCGATGAACCGGAACCAATATAAAATGTATCGCCAAATTCCAGACTGTCTAAATTATATTCAATCACAGCAAAAGGTGTGGATACAAACAGTATATTTTGATATTTATAAAATTGATTAATTTTTTTAGATCCCGGTTGAGCCAAATTTAAAATATCTTTGGAGATTTTTATAGAGCCATCAGGATTTACGGTTTCTATTAAGCCGTTTTGATAACCGATAATGATTTTACCGGAAGCTTCATCATAAAAAAGGGCAGAGGTTTTTTCGCCACTTAAACCGTTCACCGAAGAAATTTTTTGATATATATCGTTTAAAATATCGTAAACAAAAACGGCGTTTTCGGCAATAGCATAAATTTTGCCGTTAGAAACTACAAAATCATTTACTTGATTGTACGAAAAAAAATCTTCCCATTTATCGCTATAATCTACTTGCGAAAAAGAGAAAAAAGGAATCAAAAAACTTATTATAATTATTTTTTTAAACATCCGTAAAATTTAATCTAACTTTACAACGAAAAATATTTCGCTTTATTTTTAAGCGATAAAAGTACTTATTTTTACGCATTAAAACCCAAATTAATGATGCAAAACGAAATTGAAAGAAAATTTTTGGTAAAAAACAATGATTTTATCAAACAAAGCACTAAAAAACAGGTTATAAAACAAGGTTTTTTAAGCACTGATAAAAAACGAACTGTTCGTGTTAGAATAAAGGATGATAAGGGGTTTTTAACTATTAAAGGCATTTCAAATGATAGTGGCACAACAAGAATGGAATGGGAGAAAGAAATTCCATTATCGGAAGCCGAACAATTATTAAAAATATGTAAAAAACCGATTATTATTAAAAACCGATATTTGGTTCCGTTTAACGGAAATATTTTTGAAGTAGATGTTTTTAAAAAGAAAAACAAAGGGTTGGTTCTTGCCGAAGTTGAGTTACAATATGAAGACCAAAATTTTAAAAAACCAAATTGGTTGGGTAAAGAAGTTACGGGTGATAAGCGATATTACAATTCCGTTTTACAAAAACATCCGTTTAAGGAATGGTAGTTTTTGATATTTGGTTTATAGTATCAACTAAATATTACTAACTAAGGATACAAATTTTCTTCTAATTTCTTTTTAAGTTCTTCTTTTTCTTCTTGTTTTAAATGTTCTTTTTCCGGATGTACATGTGTTTTGAATAATTTCGTCATTAAGGCATTTTGTTCGGAATATAAATGACATTTTTTACATAAAAAATTATGAATAGACAAACGAAATTTATCAAAAGTAGAAGCTTCGCAATATTGACTTTTATCGCAGATTTCTGTTGCTTCATCGCAATTTATAATTATTTTTTTACGCATTCTTTTTTAATTTTTAAACCAGTTATTTTCCATACATTCTCGCAATTTAAGTCTTGCACGATGGATAATTACCCATATGTTAGACGCTGATAATTGTAATTCATTACTAATTTCTTCTGTTTCATAATTTTTTACGGTTTTTAATAAAAACACTATTCGTTGTTTTTCCGGTAAACCATTAATACATTGGTTTAGTGTTTTTTTTAATTCTTCGTTTTCAATATCTTTTTCGCCAAAATTACCCCAATTTGATGGTGCTTTTTCTTCGATCCATTTTCCTTTATTTTCACCTGTTTTATAAAAACTCATACGTACTTCGGCTTGTCCTTCTTTAGAATTACTTTTTCGGTATTGGTCTATAATTTTTCTTTTTAATATGGAAACCAGCCATGTTCTCTCACTTGCTTGTCCTTTAAAATTTTTCATTGCTTTTAAAGCAGATAAAAAAGTTTCTTGAACCAAATCTTTTGCTAAATCGTGGTCATTTAATCGGCTAATGGTATAATTAAACAGATAATCGGCATAATTATCTACCCATTTTTTAGGATTTAATACGTGTTTTTGTTGGTCGGTCATTTGATTGTATATAGGCGTAAATGTACTAATAAATTTTTCTATTATGACGTAGTCTGTTAAATGAGGTAATCCTTACAAAAAATTATACATGAGATGCTGTTTTTTTCCCAATATGAAATAAAGCTTCGCCCATATTTATTACCGGAAAGTTGTTTACGGCAATAATATATCCTGTAAATGGAGCTTTAACAAAGCGATGTGTTTCGCCATAAGTATCCATTATATCGCCAATAATTTGTCCTTTTTTAACAAAATCACCATTTTTAATACGTTTGCTAAACAAACCTGCAATAGAGGTACGTACCCATTTTCGGTTGGTAATTTCGATTGTTTTTTCCGTTTTCGGAATGACCAATTCTTCTTTAAGCATATTAAAGTGTTTTAATACGTTTAATGTGCCGATAATTCCTTTCTCTGTTGCCAATTCATCCAATCTTAGTGATTCGCCACCTTCAAAAACCAAAACCGGAATGTTGTGTTTATAGCATTCATTTCGAAATGATTTTGGAATTAATCTAGAACCGAAGCTAAAAGGAGCATTAAAGATTTTTGCCAATTCTTTCGCTTTTTCATCTTGTGGTGTATAGCGTATTTGCGGATAGTTGTTGCGTTGTGCTCCTCCGGTATGGTAATCTATGGCAAAATCAATATTTTCAACAATTTCTTTCATTAAATAATATGCCATTCTACTAGCTAATGGACCACGTTTGGATCCGGGAAAACTTCGATTTACATCTCTTCCGTGCATATCACGTGAAAAATTTAAAAAACCAAATACATTTAATAAAGGTACAACCACCACACATCCTCGTTGGATTTTATAGCGTTTATCAATGAGCATTTTCCTAATTAATTCAACACTGTTTATTTCATCGCCGTGTAATCCTCCTTGCAGCAAAATAGTTGGTCCCAATTTATTACTGTTAAAGACGTAAACCGGAATTTCAATTAAAGTTCCGGTAGGTAATCGGTCAATTGGTATTTTAATAAGCTTTTCTTCGCCTAAGCGAATTTTTTCACCTCGAATAACTACTACTTCATTTTTGAAATTTTGATTAAAGATTTGCATTTTTTTCGATAAATTTAATAATTTGTCCGGCAACGTTTACATCAGTATAATATTCCATTCCTTGAAATCCGGGCGTAGAGTTTACTTCCAATAATAAAGGACCTCGATTGGAACGGATTAAATCTACGCCACAAACCGGAAGTCCGATATATTTTGCCGCACGTAAGACTATTTCTTCTTCTTTGTGTGTAAGATATATACGTTGTCCACTTCCACCACGATGGATATTGGATCTAAAATCATCTTTTGTTCCTTTACGTTTCATTGAGGCAATAATTTTATCTCCGGCAACAATTGCTCTAATGTCTTCGCCATTAGATTCTTGTATAAATTCTTGTAGCATAATACTGGTATCCATACTAATAAAAGTATCAATTATTGATTTAGCCGATTTTTTGGAATCTGCTAAAATCACACCTAAACCGTGGGTGCCTTCTTGCAATTTTATAATTACCGGAGCTCCACCTAAGAGTTCAATTTGCTCCTCTATATTGTCGGGATTTATTGAAAAAACCGTTTTTGGTATTGGTACATTTTTTCGGTTTAAAATTTGTAATGTTCGTACTTTATTTTGCGAACGAGCAATGCCCAAAGATTTTGCCGTGCTGTAAACTCCGTTCATTTCAAATTCTTTAACGACAGCTGCTCCGTGTCTAAAAACCGAAGAACCGATTCTGGGTATAATAACATCAGGTTCGTTTATTATATTTCTTCCTTCATAAATAATTTTGGGTTTATGGTTGCCAATTAAAACGGAACATTTTGTATGGTTTATTACGGTTACTTGATGATTGCGTTCTTCGGCCTCTTCAATTAATCTTGCTGTTGAATAAATATTTTCACTAACGGAAAGAATGCTGATTTTCATAGAATTTATATCTCTTTTTCAGTTACAAACTTATCAATTTTTACAAGAATTGGTGGGTGATTTTATTTTTATTTTTGAATAGGTAATAAGTCAAATTTAAAAATAATTAATCACAGTTTACTATTTATAATCATTATAAATAAAAAAAATGATATTTATCAGTATTTTGAATTGATAAAAAAGGTTATTTTTGTTACCATAATTTAAAAAATAAATAATGAGCGGAATTATACCATCATCATCGGTCGCTAGAAAATTTGCAATGGCAATATCAGCCTTGTTTTTAGTTTTCTTTTTATTGATGCACGTTTCAATTAATGCATTGTCACTTTTTAGTAAAGATGCTTTTAATACGGCATCCCATTTTATGGGAACCAACCCATTAATTCAGTTTGTAATGCAACCTATTTTAATGGTAGGTATTATGTACCATATTATTATGGGAATTGTTTTAGAGTTAAAAAACAAAAGTGCTAGAAGTATAAAATATGTGGTAAATAAAGGAAATGCCAATTCTACTTGGATGAGTAGAAATATGATTTACACAGGTTTGGCGATTTTTTTCTTTTTAATTTTGCATTTTAAACATTTTTGGGTTGAAGAAATAAATTACAAGTATATTGAACATTTACCTTCCGATCCAAATCGATATTATGATGAATTAGTTGAAACATTTCACTCTTCTATTACAACAATCGTATATGTAATTGCTTTTGTATTTTTATCTTTACACTTATTACACGGATTTCAATCTGCATTTCAATCACTTGGAGTAGATAGTAGAAAAGCAAAATGCATCAAAACATTAGGTAAAGTTTATGCTATTGCGATACCTTTTATATTTATTGTTATAGCATTGTATCATCACTTTAATCATTAAGAAGAATTATGGCAACATTAGATTCAAAAGTTCCAAAAGGCGAATTAAAAGATAAATGGACAACGTATAAAGACAAAATTAACTTGGTAAACCCTGCCAATAAACGTAATATTGATATTATTGTTATTGGTACCGGTTTGGCCGGAGGTTCTGCTGCGGCAACTTTAGCAGGTTTAGGTTATAATGTAAAAGCTTTTGCTTATCAAGATTCTCCTAGACGTGCACATTCAATTGCAGCACAAGGAGGTATCAATGCTTCTAAAAATTATCCAAATGACGGTGATTCAGATTATCGTTTGTTTTACGATACGATAAAAGGAGGTGATTACCGCTCACGTGAAGCAAATGTATATCGTTTAGCGGAGGTTTCCGGAAATATCATTGATCAATGTGTATCACAAGGAGTACCTTTTGCACGTGATTACGGAGGGACATTAGATAACCGTTCTTTTGGAGGTGTGTTGGTTTCTAGAACATTTTATGCAAAAGGACAAACAGGTCAGCAATTATTATTAGGTGCATATTCTGCTATGAACAGACAGATTGCTCGTGGTAAAATTACGATGCACAACCGTCATGAAATGTTAGATGTGGTTGTTGTCGATGGAAAAGCAAGAGGAATTATAGCAAGAAATTTAGTAACCGGTGAGATTGAACGTCATTCTGCTCATGCTGTTGTTGTTGCTTCCGGAGGTTATGGTAATGTGTATTATTTATCTACAAATGCAATGGGTTCTAATGCAACAGCCGCTTGGAAAATACATAAAAAAGGAGCATATTTTGCAAATCCTTGTTTTACACAAATCCATCCAACTTGTATTCCAAGATCCGGTGATTACCAATCAAAATTGACTTTAATGTCGGAATCTTTACGTAATGACGGAAGAATTTGGGTGCCAAAAAAATTAGAGGATGTACACGCTATTCGTGAAGGAAAATTAAAACCAACGCAAATACCGGAGGAAGATAGAGATTACTATTTAGAAAGACGTTATCCTGCTTTTGGAAATTTAGTACCTCGTGATGTGGCATCTCGTGCCGCAAAAGAACGATGTGATGCAGGTTACGGTGTTAATAAAACAGGTGAAGCAGTTTATTTAGATTTTAAAACTGCTATTGAGAGATATGGTAAAGAACAAGCTCTTTTACACGGTGAAACAAATGCTAGTAAGGAACGTATTATAGAACTTGGTGAAAAAGTAATTGAAGAGAAATATGGAAATTTATTCCAAATGTATGAAAAAATTGTAGCTGAAAATCCGTATAAAACACCAATGATGATTTATCCGGCAACTCATTATACAATGGGAGGTGTTTGGGTAGATTATAATTTAATGACCACCGTTCCGGGATTATATTGTATTGGTGAAGCAAACTTCTCCGATCACGGTGCTAATCGTTTAGGAGCTTCGGCTTTAATGCAAGGTTTAGCTGATGGATATTTTGTGTTACCTTATACTATTGGAGATTATCTGGCAAATGAAATTAGAACCGGTGAAATACCTACAAACACCAAAGAATTTGACGAGGCTGAAAAAGCGGTAAAAGAACGTTTGGATTTCTTTATTAATAACAATGGTACACATTCCGTAGATTATTTCCATAAAAAATTAGGTAAGGTAATGTGGGACAAAGTAGGTTTGGCAAGAAATGCGAAAAATTTAAAAGAAGCTATCCAAGAGATTAGAGAAATACGCGAAGATTTCTGGAAAAATGTAAAAGTAACCGGAACTTTAAACGAATTTAATCAAGAATTGGAAAAAGCAGGTAGAGTAGCCGATTTCTTAGAATTAGCAGAGCTTTTTGCAAAAGATGCCTTAGAACGTAACGAATCTTGTGGAGGTCATTTTAGAGAAGAATATCAAACTCCGGAAGGTGAAGCATTACGTGATGATGAACATTATGCTTACGTAGCTGCGTGGGAATATACCGGCGAGCCGAGCAAAGCGGTTTTACACAAAGAACCTTTAAAATTCGAATTTGTTGAATTAAAAACAAGATCGTATAAATAATTATAACTTTACTAACTAAAAACCAAACATTATGGCAAGAATTAAATTAACCTTAAAACGAATTGACCCTGTAAAAGCAGGTATTATTTATGGAGCATTAATGGCATTGTTATCATTGATTGTATTTTTACCTTTAATGTTGGTGTTTTCTGCCACAGGATTATCCGGGGAACCGGGAATGGGAGCTATGTTTGGTGGAGGAATTATGATGCTTTTTATTCCTGTAATTTATGGAATAGTTGGGTTTGTGGCAGGATTGATAGGTACCGCATTATTAAACTTTATCTTATCTAAAACCAAAGGATTAGATGTAGAGTTTGATGGTGCAGATATGGAAATTTCTCAAATAGGAGAAGATAACGTAACATTTTAAAATATTAAAGAAGTAATTCTTTAGACAACTTAATAGTAAATAATATGGATTTAACTTTAAAAATCTGGAGACAAAAAAGCCCTGATTCAAAAGGGAAAATGGTTGATTACAAAGTAACAGATATTTCCGAACATATGTCGTTTTTAGAAATGATGGATGTTTTAAATGAACAATTAGTCGCCAAAAATGAAGAACCAGTAGCGTTTGATCACGATTGTCGTGAAGGGATTTGTGGTATGTGCTCTATGTACATAAACGGCGAAGCTCATGGTCCTGATAGAGGTATTACCACTTGTCAGTTACATATGCGAATGTTTAATGATGGCGATACAATCACCATTGAACCGTTTAGAGCGAATGCATTTCCGGTAGTTAAAGATCTGGTCGTTGATAGAACTTCTTTTGAAAAAATCCAACAAGCAGGTGGTTTTATTTCCGTTAATACAATGGGAAGAACAACGGATGCCAATAATATTTTAATATCGAAACACGATGCAGATGAAGCAATGGATGCCGCAACTTGTATTGGTTGTGGTGCTTGTGTGGCAACTTGTAAAAATTCAAGTGCTATGTTATTTGTTTCTGCAAAAGTAAGTCAGTTTGCTTTATTACCGCAAGGTAGAGTAGAAGCTGCAGATCGTGTATTAAATATGATTAAACAAATGGACGAAGAAGGTTTTGGTAATTGCACCAATACCGGAGCTTGTGAAGTAGAATGTCCTAAAGGAATTTCACTTACCAACATCGCCAGATTAAATAGAGAATATTTAAAAGCGAGCTTGTAAATAGGTTGTTTTTTTAATAATTTAATTTCATCCGATATCTTTTTTAAAGATATCGGATGAAATTTTTTTAGATATTTTTATAAGTATATAGCTATTTATAAATCTAGTGATTATTTCAAATTTTAATAAAGAAAAATTTTATTTCTCTTTTTTCAACAAAATCTTTTCGTTATAAAATTGATTTGCTTCATCTAAAAACGCTAACATTTTTGACCAATTTTCTTTTGGTTCAAAATTGTGTTTGTACTGTTTAGAGGTTTCAATAATTAATTTATTCTCTATAACTTTTGCTGTACTAATAAAAGCTCCTGTTGTATTGTCTACACTTTTATTTAACTTATCCAAACCAACAACTTTATAGCCTTCAGGTATTTCTAAAATAATTTTGTAATCATACGATCGTGGATTGGTCATATAAATATTCGCATCTCTTTTTCGGTTTTTGTCTTTTATTTTTACTTGTCCTCCAATAAATTTTCCGATTTCCAAAATATAATTTGGTCCTGCTTTTTTGATGTATTTATTTTTTAATTTGAATGCTTCCGTAAATACAAAATTAGTATTAATTCCATATCTACCTGTTTTTTCAATTTTATAGGTGTAATCTTCGATGTCTTTTTCTCCTACGCTTAACTCAGCTTCGGTCTGTTCTTTAAAATACTTTTTTTGTTTGCCTTTAAGTTTGGTTATAACAGCATCTAATTTTTGTTTAGTTTGCTGACGTTTTTTCTTCCCTATAATTAAACCATAACCTTTCAACAAGCTAATAAAATCTTTTGTATCGTATTTTTTATAATCTTCATATACATAATCGCTAAAAATCATTCGATCATATTGATCGGATGTTTTAGAATATCCTTTTAATTTGGTTTTTACATCTATTTTAATTTCGGAAAAATCATCGTTTAATTTTAGTTTATATTCTTTAAAACTCAAATTATCTTTATAGCTGGAACTTGGTAATTTTCCGCCTTTAATTTCAGTCATTTTACCTTTTTTATTCGCTGAAAGTAAATAAATATCAGTGCCTTCTAAATAAGGACTGATGTAATTTATATCTGTATGTGGACTGAAAAAAGAAGCATATACTTTATTTTTAGTATTTACACGAACTACTAAATCTACATTTTCTTCGATTAGCAAATCTTTAATATTGCCATTGTACCGCTTTGTGCCTACAACAATATTATACGGAATTTTATTTTTTGCCAAAAATAGAGTAAAATATCGGACAAATTCTTTTTGATTTTGAATAAGAGCAGGCATATAAAATGCATTATCCAAAATTTGTGTCTTAGCTACTACCATAAATTCAATAAATCGTGTTAAATAATAATGTCGCATATAATAATATACAGCAATTACTTTTTCTTCATTTGAATGAAATGTTTTTCCTTTTAAAAAACCTTTTACATCACCAATATTTCCTGAGGGTCTAAAACGCGTGTCGTATAATTCTAATATTTCATTTTGCGAAACGTTCGATTTTATTATTTTTTCATTTTCAGGTAAAAAAGCAGTTGCTCTGTTTTCAAATTTACCCGATCGTGCAAAATACGTTTGCATTTTTATAGCAGGGACTTCTGCCAAAGGATAAAACCAACGAGGAAAATCTTGTTTTTCAATATCACTTGCTTCTAATACATACTTACGAAAATTTCGTTTATCCGTTTTTATTTCTTTTAATTTTGGGGCTCCATTAATGGATTTAAAATTGATAAAAAAATCGTTTTCAGTTTCTAAATACAATTTAAAATTCATTATCGGATATTCATCGCTAAGAGTACGTTCTACCGGATCAAAAATATATTCGTAAGGAGATTTAAAGGGCTCTACGGAATAAAAATAATAATCTACAATATCGCCTACTTCTAGATTTGCAATGGCTATTTTATAATTTCCATCATCTTGTGCAATAGCTTCTTTATCAACATCGATTGCTATTTCTTTTCCGTTTGGCTTTACAATTTTTATAGCAAAAAACACTTTCCCTTTATTTCGCCAAGTATACAGTCCTTTAGTAGAACGGAATCTATTCTTAAACGAAAATTTTGAAAACTCTTCTACCGCATTTTTATCCAATAACTTAATTCGTTTACGAATAGAGTTTTTATACGTTACGCGTTTTCCAAATTTATGGTAATCGTAATTTATATTTTTGTAGATAACTACTGCCGATTCGTTTTTCCATTTATCAGGAATTTCATTTGCGTTTTTGTATTTATCATCTTTTCCCCAAAAGAATTCTTTTGCTGCTAATTCTTCTTTACTTTGGGCGATTGTTGTAAAAACGAATCCTAAAACAGCTAGTAATAGTATTTTAAATTTCATATTAGTTGGTTTATTTTTTATTTAGAATAATTTGTTCGTTGTATATTTTCTTCAATTTATTTACGGAAGTATTCCAATTTTCAAAATCCGCTTTTTCAATTTTAGCATTTTTAATGGTAAAATTCTTTTTGTAAATGATGGTATTTCCTTTTTGTTCAAAATGTACCGATAGTTTGTAGTTTTTAGTATCTACATCTAGATTATTTGGTGTAGAACTAATTTTGTAATCATCCGGAATATGTAAGGATGTGGTAGATTCTAAGTCCTTTTTTGAACTAAATACAAAATCTAAATTTCGATCTTTCAATTCTAAAGTTTCTAATTCTTTATCTAAATCGATGTTTATATATACTTCTCCATCAAATGAAGAAACAGCATTTTTAATGGTAATGTCGTAATCAATTTTTAAATCTTCCTCTCTATTTTTAATATCCGAAATTTTAATATTGGATACTTTTAAATTGATATTGTCTTTGTTTAAATACAGTTTTAAAGCTTCTTCTTTTTTATCGTTTTTAAGGTTGTTTAACACATATAGTAAATATGTTCTACTTTCACCTGTATATTTTTTATGGACTTTTCCAACCAGATCTTCGCCTTTTAAAGTAAGATCATAGGTGATTTTTTCGGCATTAAATATTGCTTTTGCTTCCGGAACTTTTTTAAGAATAAAAGTGTCTCCATTTTCTATTAAGGCTTCTTTTCCTTGAATACGATTGGCATATTCGCCTAAAGGATTGTATTTTTCGGTGCCATCTAAAAAGATAATTTCGCCATCTTTTTTAACTAGTGCACAAATCATATGATTGTCCACTGATAAATTTGCCAATGAATAATCGTAGGCAATTCGTTTGGTTCCGATCCAAACCAATCGAGCATCAAAACCGGCTTCTTTAAGCATTTGTTTGGTTAAATTAGCCATTCCTTTACAATCGCCATATTTTTTTGTATAAACGTTTGATGCTTCGTCGGGTTTAAAACCAGCAATACCATCTTCAAAAGCAATATATCTAATATTGTCTTGCACCCAATAAAAAATATTTTTAATTTTTTGGTCATCTGTGGAAGCATTTTTTGTTAATTCAGCAACTTTATCTTTAAAAGCAGAATTGTCATTTTTTAATTGATTAACTAAAGATTTATACCAATTATACAAGTCTTGTGTTTCTTTAAAAAGTGGTTTTTTTACGCCGTTTTTAGTGTAACTTTTTGCCAAAAATAAAATATGAGGATAGACATATGTAGGTCCCGGAGCGTTTTTTTCTTTAAACTGTGCAGGTATATCATTTGCTGTATAGGTATAAATTTTAGCATCGGATTTAGTATCTGTTTTTACTTCCTTTTTAATGTTGTATCCTTTGAAATTCATTTCTTTTAACTCCATTTCCAACCAATCAGGAATGGTTACTGTAATTTCTTTTTTTACGATGGGATATTCACCGGAAAAGTAAATTTTAGTAAAATATTTGATGTCTTTTATCTTTTCTTCCGATTTAACGGTATATTTAAAACCCTTTAACGGAAAACTAAGTGGTGCGTATTTAACACGCGTATCATTATGAAATAAACCATCACTATTATAAGCTTCATCTTTAAAAAACAGATATGCTGTTTTTTTGCTTTTATAAAGTACTTTAATATTTTCAATGGATGATTGTCCGTCGTAAAACCAATATATTGTTATGTCTGATCTATCATCTAGATTAATATATTCTTCAATTATTTTATGTGTAACGGTAACTTTATCATTTTTCTTATCGTAACCAAAAGTAACAAAGTCTTTACTACTCAATAATGCGACATGATCTTCTTTATCAAATTTTTGTTTTAATTTAGTTGCTTGTGAAATTTCTTCGGGAGTTGGCTGTGTTCGTTTTTGACTAAAAAAAGGAATTGTAATCAAAAAACACAATATTATTAGTAATCTATTCTGTTGCATTTTGTTTTTTATAGTAAAAGAAGTAAAGTTATTTTTTAAAAATTGGCATAACAATACCTTTAATGGATTAAAGTAAAATTTATAATAAAGTGGCAAATATAGTTAAATATATGAATATCAAAAATTTGGTTTAATTCTGTAAATTTACTGAATTACCTTCGCCAAAACCAATAACTTCATCATATCTTGAACCAAATTTGTGGTAATAAACCAATACTTGGTATTTGTTTTCTGTCTGAAAAAAAGAACCGTTAATAGCAACAATATCAACCTCATTATTTTTATTTAAAGTAACATATTCATAATTATAAAATCCTTGTTTAAACAAAAAGGATGATTCGTATAATTTTGTTGTTTGATTGTAATGCATTAAATTTTCATCTGTTAATTGCCAATTATTAAAAGCACCATAAACATAAATGGGTTTTTCGTCTAAGTTAGTGTATTCTAAAAAGAAATGCACTTTGGTGTATTCGGCTTCGGTATTAGCTTTATCGGTTGTGATGCTTCGTATAACGAAATTACCATTGATATCCGGATAATACGTATAAGGCTTGTTTGCTCTGGCTTGATCTACGTATAATCTGGTTTGATAAATACCGTCTTGTAACACCGTTCTTCTAATATTATTATTTGAAATTCTAAAATCTTTGGTGTCAAAAAACAAAAACTCATTACCGCCATAAAAAGAAGTTTTGTCACCGTATTTATATAGTAATTGACCGTTTCTTATAAATTGAGGTTTGATGTTGTAAATTGCTCTATTCCAATCCATATTTTGAAAAAGTACTGTTTTTACTTCTTGTGAAGGATTATCAAACAAAATATTAGGATGATTAATTGTAAATTCTACATTTTGTTTTGTGTTGAGGTCTTCAATCTTCCTCGCTTTATGCAAGCTAACACCAACCGATACCTTTGGTTGATATACAATAAACCGTCTGGTAAAAACCAAATCATCATATTCATCTAAAACAGAAAGTAAATAATTGCCCGAAATAATTAACCGAACCTGTGTGTTAGGAAACAGTACTTCATAATGCGTATAATCTAAAAAAGTATTAAAAGAGTCTTCAAAATTTAATATTCTGCCACTTGCAAAACCACTGCTAAAATCCGTTGGACTTAATCCGGAATCTTTCCAATCATAAGTGCAATGTGTTATTTTATAGTGATATTCTTTTTGATCGCCTTCCAAGTCATCAAATTTAAAAATAAAAGATTCACCTAATTTAACAATAGGCAAAAAAGAATTGGTTTGTAATGAACGTAATTCAACCGATTTAATGTAATCCGGAATTTCCTTCTCCTCAATTTCTTGTGAAAAAATCACCGAATACACTAAGGTAAATAAAATAATAACGTAATTTTTCATACTTACAAATATTCAAATTTCATACCGTAAAGATAGTTTAAAAATTAATCTTAATGCATTAGCTAATTTAGAATGAAAATAAATGTAATAATTATTACATTACTTACAATTATTTAATAAATTTGCAACGTTTTTAGAAATCTTAATAAAATATAACCAAATGTCAACAGACATACGAATTAAAAAAGGCTTAGATATTAAGTTAAAAGGAAAAGCAAAGCATGAAAAAGCAGTTGCTTCTCGTTCTAAAATTTTTACAATTTATCCTGATGATTTTCACGCAATCAAACCGAAACTTTCTATAAGAGAAGGTGACAAAGTATTGGCTGGTGATTCTTTGTTTTACAATAAAGATTACCAAGCTATGCAATTTGTTTCTCCGGTGAGTGGTGTGATAAAAGAAATAAAAAGAGGAGCAAAACGTAAGGTTTTAGAAATAGTAATCCAAGCCGATAATCAAGATACTCACAAAGATTTTGGCGTTAAAACACCAAGTAATCTTGCAGAGCCACAAGTAAAACAAAGTTTATTGGAAAGCGGATGCTGGTCTTTTATCAAACAAAGACCTTATGATATTGTCGCTAATCCGGATAAATCGCCAAAAGCAATTTTTGTTTCCGGTTTTAATTCTAATCCAAACGGAACAAATATTCCGTTTTCTTTAAAAGGAAAGGAAGAAGCTTTTCAAGCAGGTATTGATGCACTTTCAAAGTTAACTGAAGGGAAAGTACATCTTTCGGTGAATGAAAAATCTTTTTTAAATGAAGTTAAAAATGTGGTTTTACACCATGTTTCAGGACCACATCCTGCCGGAAATGTAGGAACACAAATTAACAAAATAGATCCTGTAAATAAAGGAGAAACTGTTTATACCGTAAATGCATTAGATGTTGCAATTATTGGTGAATTGTTTTTAACCGGAAAATACAACCCTGTTAGAACAGTTGCTGTTGCAGGTTCTCGTGTAGGTAAACCACAGTATTTTGATGTTAGAATTGGTAACGGAATGAAAGAAATTGTAAAAGATGCTAATTTTGATTTAAAAGATACACGTGTGATTTCAGGAAATGTTTTTACCGGTTTAAATGTTGGTGAAAACGGTGCATTTAGGCATTTCAGCTATTCTGTTGCCGGTATTCCGGAAGGAAATTATTACGAACTTTTTGGTTGGGCAAAACCGGTTTTTGGAAATAAAAAATATTCCATTACCAGAGCATTAACCTTTACTTGGTTAAACCCTAAACAAGAATTTGATTTAGATACCAATACAAATGGAGAGCAACGTGCTTTTGTAGTAACCGGATTTTATGAAAAAGTGTTCCCATTAGATATCTTACCATTACAAATCTTAAAATCTTGTATGTACGAAGATTTAGAGGAAATGGAAGCATTAGGAATGTACGAAGTGGCTCCTGAGGATTTTGCCTTAACGGAATTTGTTTGTATTTCAAAACAACCACATCAAGATATCATTAGAAAAGGTTTGGATTTAATGATTAAAGAAATTGGATAATTATGAGTTTAAAAGATAAATTACATCAATTAAAATTAAAATATCAAGGTACTAAAATGGAACCGTTATTTAACGCATTCCATACCTTTTTATACACACCAAATGAGGTAACCAAAACCGGTTCGCATATTCGTGTGGTAGATGATTTAAAACGAACAATGAATATGGTAGTATTGGCATTAGTGCCAATATTAATCTTTTCTATGTTTAATACAGGTTACCAGCATTATCTTGCCTTAGGTCAAGTAGATTACGCAACCGACGGTTTTTTTAGTCCTAATTTCTGGAACCTAAACAATTTTATCGTAGGGTTTAAAACAATTATGCCTTTAGTATTGGTTTCATATATCGTTGGATTAGGCGTTGAGTTCTATTTTGCAATGAAAAAAGGACACGAAGTAGAAGAAGGGTATTTAGTAACCGGAATGTTAGTGCCATTAATTGTTCCCGTGGATATCCCTTTATGGATGTTGGCAATTGCGGTGATTTTTGGTGTTGTAATCGGTAAAGAAGTTTTTGGAGGTACAGGTATGAATATTTTAAACCCTGCACTAACAATTAGAGCATTTTTATTTTTCTCTTATCCAACTTGGATGAGTGGTGATAAAGTTTGGATTCACGGTCTAGCCGAAAGAACTGACGGTATTTCAGGAGAAACAATTTTAGGAAGCTTAGCACAAGGCAAAGATGTTGCATATGGTGTTAAAGAAATGTTCTACGGATTTATTCCCGGATCAGTCGGCGAAACATCTACTTTGTTAATTTTATTAGCAGGATTGTTTCTAATTTTTACCAAAATAGGGAGTTGGCGTATTATGTTATCAACTGTTTTAGGAGCATTAGTTATGGGTCTTTTATTTAATTGGATTGCTCCATCAATGGAAGGAACAAAATTCTATGACCTAATGAGCACGCCATTTTGGCAACACCTGCTTATTGGAGGATTCGCTTTTGGTACCGTTTTTATGGCTACCGATCCGGTAACAGCAACACAAACAACTAAAGGAAAATGGATTTATGGATTTTTAATTGGACTAATGTCTATTTTAATTCGTGTGTTTAATCCGGCATATCCTGAAGGCGTAATGTTGGCAATATTATTAATGAATGTATTCGCACCAACAATTGATCATATTATTGTAGGTAAAAATATTAAAAAGAGATTAAACCGTTTAAAAGTTAAAACAACATAAAATGGAAAAAAGAACGGATAAAAATTCATATACTTTACTTTTTGCAATTGCTATGACTGTAATTGTAGGAACTTTGTTAGCTTTTACAGCACAAGTTCTAAAAGATAAAATTGATGAAAACAGGCGTATTGAAAAGCAACAAAATATTTTATATGCTATGGGTATTAATGAAAATACCGGTGAAAATGATGTAGTAATGATTCCTACCGATAAAGTAGGTGAAGCATTTAATAAATACATAGTAAAACAAATTGTTATTCAAGGTGATAAAATAACAGATAACGATAAAGCGTATTTAATCGATTTAAAAACGGAGCAACAATTAGCTAAAAAAGCAGATTATAAACGTAGATTGCCATTATTTATTGGTAAAAAAGACGGAAAAACCTATTATATCGTTCCGGTTAGAGGTAAAGGTCTTTGGGATGCAATTTGGGGTTATATCGCATTAGACAAAAATATGGTAGTACAAGGAGCATTTTTTGATCATAAAGGAGAAACTCCCGGACTAGGGGCTAATATGACTCAGCGTTATTTTATAGATGATTTTATCGGAGAACACCTTTTAGACAGTTCCGGTAATTTTAAAGGAATTACTGTGTTAAAGGGAAATAATGACCCTTTAAATAATGATAAAACAGATAATGAAGTAGATGCTCTTGCAGGAGCAACCATCACAGGAAATGGTATTTCTGCAATGCTTAAAGATGAATTAAACGGTTATGTACCGTATTTTAAAAACTTAAATAAAAAATAATTATGGGACTTTTATCAAAAAAAGACGCAGCGTTAATCAAAGATCCATTATTTGATA
This sequence comes from Flavobacteriaceae bacterium, assembly GCA_026988395.1. GTDB lineage: Bacteria > Bacteroidota > Bacteroidia > Flavobacteriales > Flavobacteriaceae > S010-17. The sequence continues at coordinate 22,478 of JALSLI010000194.1, forward strand.
ATAATCCAATTACTGTTCAAGTACTGGGTATTTGTTCGGCTTTAGCAATTACAGCTAAGTTAGAAGCAGCAATTGTTATGGCAATATCCGTATTGTTTGTGTTATCTCTAGGTAATGTGATTATCTCGCTTATGCGAAATATAATTCCTTCAAAAATAAGAATTATTGTACAGTTAGTTGTAGCTGCAGCATTAGTAATTGTTGTAGATTTGGTTTTAAAAGCATATGCGTATAACCTTAGTAAAACACTTTCCGTTTTTGTTGGGTTAATTATTACAAATTGTATTATTATGGGTAGATTCGAAGCATTTGCTTTAGCTAATTCTCCTTGGAAATCTTTTTTAGATGGAATAGGAAATTCTTTAGGATATGGTGTCATCTTAATCATCGTAGCATTTTTTAGAGAATTATTAGGTACAGGCGCTTTAATGGGTCACCAAATTTTAGGAGATCCTGTTAAAAAAACTGGTTTATATGCACTTGGATATGAAAATAATGGATTTATGTTATTGGCTCCAATGGCATTGATCGTATTAGGTATTGTAATTTGGGTACAACGTAGTAAAAACCCAAAGTTAATTGAAGAAAATAAATAGGTGTATAAAACACTAAAATAAAGACAAAATGGAACATTTAGAATTATTCTTAAAGTCAATTTTTATAGATAATATGGTTTTTGCCACATTTTTAGGAATGTGTTCATATCTTGCCGTATCAAAAAGAGTTAAAACAGCTGTAGGTTTAGGAGCAGCAGTAATTTTTGTATTGGCAATTACTGTGCCTCTTAACTGGTTGCTAGATATGTATATATTAAAACCACACGCATTAGTTTGGTTAGATGGTAATTTAAAAACGCCGGAACTTAGTGCTTATTACGATTATGATCTTAGTTTTTTATCCTTTATCTTATTTATCGCTACAATTGCTACAATGGTGCAATTAGTAGAGATTGTGGTAGAAAAATTTTCACCTTCACTTTACAATTCATTAGGTATATTTTTGCCTTTAATAGCGGTGAATTGTGCTATTTTAGGAGGTTCACTGTTTATGCAATCTCGCGAAATACCTTCGTTTAGTTTGGCAACCGTTTATGGTATCGGTTCAGGTATTGGTTGGTTTTTAGCCATCGTTGCTATTGCTGCTATTCGAGAGAAAATAAGATACTCTAATGTGGTGCCTCCGTTAAGAGGTTTAGGTATTACTTTTATTATTACAGGTTTAATGGCAATTGGTTTTATGAGTTTTGGAGGTATGCTTACCGGTGGTGAGAAAAAAGTTAAAAAGAAAGAAAAAACAGTTCAGCTAGAGACTCCTAAAAAACAAGAAGTTAAAAAGGAACTTGTTATAAATACTAAAAAGAATTAGAAAATGATATTAGCAGTTAGTACGTTAGGTGTAATTTTAGCAACCGTAGTTTCTTTTTTGGTAATTACGTTGCTTTTAGTAATTGTTTTATTGTATGTAAAGCAAAAATTAGCACCATCAGGTCCGGTTAAAATTGATATTAATCACGAAAAAGAAATTGAGGTTCCTTCCGGAGATTCTTTGTTAACAACATTGGGTAACGCAAAAATTTTCTTGCCGTCTGCTTGTGGTGGTGGAGGAACTTGCTTACAATGTGAATGTAAAGTTTTAAAAGGAGGAGGCGATCCATTGCCAACAGAAATTCCTAATTTTACCAGAAAAGAGCTAGAAGAAGGATATCGATTAGCTTGTCAAGTAAAAGTAAAACAAGATATGGAAATTGAAATTCCGGAAGAAGTATTCGGAATTAAAAAATGGCAAGCAAAAGTGGTTTCCAATTATAATGTAGCATCTTTTATTAAAGAGTTTGTAGTTGAACTTCCTGAAGATATGAATTACAAACCCGGAGGATACATTCAAATTGAAATTCCTAAGTGTGTGGTTCCTTATAAAGATATTGATATCACAGCTCATCCTGAAGAACATCCGGGAGAACCAAATAAATTCCAAACAGAATGGGACAAATTTAAACTTTGGCCATTAGTAATGAAAAATGAAGAAGACGAAGTTGTTCGTGCATATTCAATGGCTTCATATCCTGCGGAAGGAAGACGAATTATGCTAAATGTGCGTATTGCCACACCTCCGTTTGATCCGGCAATTGGTACTTGGAAAGACGTAAATCCGGGAATAGCTTCTTCCTATATTTTTGATCAAAAAGTAGGTGATATGGTTACTATTTCTGGGCCATACGGAGAATTTTTTATTAATGATAGTGATGCCGAAATGTTATATGTTGGTGGTGGAGCAGGTATGGCACCAATGCGTTCTCATATTTTTCATTTATTTAAAACTTTAAAGACAAATCGTAAAGTTACTTATTGGTATGGTGGTCGTTCTAAACGTGAATTATTCTACGTAGATCATTTTAGACAATTAGAAAAAGAATTTCCTAATTTTAAATTCTACATCGCTTTATCCGATCCGTTACCGGAAGATAATTGGAAAGTGAAAAAAGATATTAATGATGAACAAGGAGATGGTTTTGTTGGATTTATCCACCAAGTGGTAATTGATCAGTATTTATCTAAGCACGATTCACCTGAAGATATCGAGTTGTATTTCTGTGGACCACCAATGATGAACAAAGCTGTTCAAAAAATGGGTGAAGATTTTGGTATTCCTGATGAAAATATTCGTTTTGATGATTTTGGAGGATAGAATATTCTCTTTAATATATGAAAGCCTTAAAAATGATTATTTTTAAGGCTTTTTGTTGCTTTAGAAATAAGTTATTTTAATTTTTTCCAAACGAATATAGATAAGATAGCACCTAAAATTGGAGCAATTATATAAATCCAAAGATTTGTAATGTTTTTTGAAAGAATAGCTGGAGCAATACTTCTTGCCGGATTAAAAGAACCACCTGAAATTGGTCCTGCTAAAAGAATGATACCTGTCACAGTTAAGCCAATAACAATACCTGATATGTTTGCATTTTCTTTTTTTGAAGCAACACCTAAGATCGTTAACATTAAAAAAAATGTCATTATAAATTCAATGATAAATGATTGTAATATTCCATTAGAAGGCATTGTTGCTCCTAATTTAACATTCTCCGGAAATAATAGATGTAATAATGTGCTCGCTGTAATAGCACCAAATATTTGAGCGATTAAATATCCCACTATCTCATTTTTAGGTATTAAATTTCCTATTGCTAGGCTAATTGTTATCGCAGGATTAATATGTGCTCCTGAAATACTACCAAAAATATAAATGATGCTTGTTATTATTAAACCAAATGCTAATGCAATTCCAACTAATCCTAATGCTCCATTAGTTTGTTGGTTTACAATTATTGCTCCTGTTCCACAGAAAACCAATGTAAAAGTTCCGATATATTCTGCTGTGTATTTTTTCATTTTCTTAATAAATTAAAAAGGCTAATTAAAATATTTTAATTAGCCTTTTTTAGATAAACTGTTATTTAATTACAGAGCGTTTGCTCCGGCTTCTGCAACTGTATGATCGTTTTCAACTGAACTACCACTAACACCAATTGCACCAATAACATTTCCTTCTTTATCTTTTACAGGCACTCCTCCGGGAAATGTGATTAAACCACCATTTGAATGCTCAATATTATACAATGAACCTCCAGGTTGAGATAATTCTCCTATGATACCGGTATTCATATCAAAAAATCTGGCGGTTTTTGCTTTTTTGATCGAAATATCTAAAGATCCTAACCAAGCTCCATCCATTCTTGCAAATGCAATTAAATTTGCACCAGCATCTACTACTGCAATATTCATTTTAGTGTCAATTTCTTTTGCTTTTTCTTTTGCAACTGAAATCATTTTTTCAGCTTGTGCTAATGTAATACCCATTTTATTTTATTTTTAACAATTAATATTGATGCAAAAATACATTAAGAAGAGATTATTTTTGTTACTTAAAAGGGTCAAAAATTTATGAAAAAAGGTCATTATTTTATTGGCAATTCACTTGGATTAATTCCAAATTTATTTTTAAAAGCAATACTAAAATTTGAAAGATTATGATATCCAAATTCTAAATAAATGTCTGATGGTTTTAATTTACCTTGTTCTAAAATTTTTTTGGCTTTATTCAGACGTTTGTCCTTAAACCATTTACCTGGAGAAATTTTATATTCATTTATAAAATTACGTTTAAAAGTAGATAAACTCATATTACATAGAAAGGCAATTTCTTCTAATTTTAAATTAGAATCTATTTTACTTTCTACTATTTTTTTTAGTGGAGAACTCTCTTTTATAATTAAAGATTGTAAATATACTTCAAAATCATTACCATATTTATTTATAAGATAAAGTATGATTTCTTCAAATTTTAAACGGAGAAACTTATTTTCAAAATTTTTAGATGTTTTTCCTAAAATTGATAAAGAGTTTAAAAAAGCGGTAATAAAATCATCATTTTTGATAATAAAATAAGGTTTAACTTCCTTTTTTGTTTTTTTGATTTTAGAATGTTTTTTTAAAAAATCACTTAGCATTTTTTCAGAAAAGAAAAATAATTTACAAAAATAAGTTGTTTCGGTATCTAACAATTCTGTCCATAACCAATTTCCTTTTTTTAATAATAAGGATTGATCTTTATTAACGGATACCGAATTACCTGCAAAATGAACTTGTTTTTTACCTATTTGTAAAAAACTAAACATATTCATATCTAAAACAACTTTGCTTTTAACAACATCATTAGTCATTTTAAAGTCATAGATAAATAATTCAGGTGTTTTATCTTCCTTAATATAACTTTGTGGGATACTGTCTATCTGCATAGTTGTTTTAGATAAAGGTTTAAAACTAAAAAATAAAGCTAGAGCATTAATTTTTACCGTGTAAACAACATCTCGCGATATTTACTTAAAGGCCAAAGTTCGTCATCAATCATAATTTCTAGTTTATCACAGTGATAGCGAATTTCATCAAAATAAGGTTTTACTTTATTGCAATATGCAAGAGCTTGTTTCTCGGCATCTTCTATTTTATTTGCTTTTTTACGCTCATTGATCATCGCTTTTGTTTTCGATTTAATGGCTGTAATATGATCGGAAATCGTTTTAATTAGTTCTAATTGTTCTTTTGCAATAGTTTTATAATCTTTGCCGAAAATATCTTTTAGACCTTGTGCGTTTTTAATTAAAGCACTTTGATATTTAATAGCAGTTGGTACAATGTGATTTCTTGCCAAATCACCTAAAACACGTCCTTCGATTTGGATACGCATTGTATACTCTTCGATTTCGATTTCATAACGTGCTTCAGCTTCTACTTTAGTCATAACATCCATTTCTTCAAAAAGGGATATTGCTTTTTTAGAAACTTTGGCTTTTAGAGCTTCCGGAGTTGTTTTGTTGTTGCTTAAGCCACGTTTTTCAGCTTCTTTTTCCCATTCTTTGCTATAACCATTTCCTTCAAACAAAATTCTTTCCGAAGCTTTGATATATTCTCTTAAAACATTAAAAATTGCTTCGTCTTTTTTAAGTTTTTTAGTATTGATAAGTGCATCTACTTCTGTTTTGAAATCCTTTAATTGTTTGGCTACGATAGTGTTTAAAATCGTCATCGGATTGGCACAATTTTGTTTTGAACCAACAGCACGGAATTCAAATTTATTACCGGTAAAAGCAAAAGGAGAGGTTCGGTTTCTGTCTGTATTGTCTAATAAAACATCCGGAATTTTACCAACCACATTTAATTTTAAATCCGTTTTTTCTTGAGGTGATAATTTGCCTTTTGTAACTCCTTTTAATTCTTGTAAAACGTTGCTTAATTGTTCGCCTATAAAAACTGAAATAATCGCCGGAGGAGCTTCGTTTGCACCTAATCTATGGTCGTTTCCGGCACTTGCAATACTTGCTCTAAGCAATTCTTCATTATCATTTACTGCTTTTATAGTGTTTATAAAAAAGGTTAAAAACTGTAAATTACTCATTGGTGTTTTCCCCGGACTAAGCAGGTTAATACCTGTATCAGTTGCCAAACTCCAGTTATTGTGTTTTCCGGAACCATTAATTCCGGCAAACGGTTTTTCGTGTAATAATACTTTAAATTGGTGGCGTTTTCCTATTTTTTCCATGACATCCATTAAAAGGGAGTTATGGTCAACCGCTAAATTGGTTTCTTCAAACACCGGAGCCAATTCAAATTGATTTGGTGCAACTTCGTTATGTCTGGTTTTTACCGGAATTCCCAAATACATACATTCGGTTTCTAATTCACGCATAAAATTTAAAACGCGATCAGAGATGGAACCAAAATAGTGGTCATCTAATTGTTGTCCTTTTGCAGGTGAATGACCAACAACGGTTCTTCCTGTAAGGGTAATATCAGGTCTCGCTTTTGCGAAAGCTTCGTCTATTAAAAAATATTCTTGTTCCCAACCAAGTGTAGAAATTACCTTTTTTACATTTTTATCGAAGTATTTACATACAGATGTTGCAGCCGAATCTACTGCAGAAAGGGCTTTTAAGAGTGGAGTTTTATAGTCTAGTGCTTCACCTGTGTAAGATACAAAAATGGTAGGAATACATAAAGTTGTACCATAAATGAAAGCCGGAGATGTTGGATCCCAAGCAGTGTATCCTCTTGCTTCAAAGGTGTTTCTAATACCTCCGTTCGGGAAAGAGGAAGCGTCCGGTTCTTGTTGTACTAATTGTGTTCCTTCAAATTTTTCAATAGCATTTCCGTTTTCAATTGGTTCAAAAAAGGCATCGTGTTTTTCTGCTGTTGCTCCGGTTAATGGTTGAAACCAATGTGTGTAGTGTGTTGCTCCTTTGGATAATGCCCAATCTTTCATGGCACTTGCAACTTGATCGGCAATATCTCGGTCTATTTTAGTACCGTGTAAAATGGCATTTTGAACGGATTTAAATGCTTGCTTGGTCATGTATTGTCGCATAGCATTGTGATTAAATACATTTTTACCAAAATTTTCGGAATGTTTTCCTTTTTCTTTAAATTTTAGTGGTTTGCGATTAAAAGTTTCTTTTAGTGCATAAAATCGGATAGTAGCCATTTTTTATTTTTTTGATTAAACTAATGCAAATGTATAAAAAATATATAATATAAAAATTAAACCCTATAAAATTTAGGGTATATTGATTAATATCATTAAAAAATAATCATTACACCTTATAAAAAATAGGGTTTATATGTGTTTTACGGAAATTATTTTAACCGGACACGCCTCTTTGGCATCCATATTTGCTTCTAAAATTGAATCATCAGGTGATTTTAAAGTAAAAAAACCTTTCTTTTCAATGCCGTTTAATAAAACGGATTTTCCGTCTTTTTTAGAAATGCGATATTGGTTTGGAGCCATTTCTACGCAATAATTGCAACCAATGCATTTGGCTCTTTGTAAAGTAATTATAACCATAATTTAAGCTTCAATTTTATTTTTCTCTGCAAATTCTGTTTTTACAATTTTATATAGTTTATCTGCTTGACGTACTCTAAAATCTAATTTCATGGTAACCGAATCGCCTTTTTTTGCTTTTGTTGTTTTTTGGTCATTTACAAACATTTCGGTAACTTCCATTTCTTTTGCTCCAGTAGTTGGACCTGTTATTAAAATGGTATCGCCAATTTTTAAATCGTAA
>JALSLI010000195.1 GCA_026988395.1 Flavobacteriaceae bacterium
AAAAATACCGTTTGTAAATAATTACCATAAAAAATCACTCTTAAAAAATCGTATTATGATGGCAACCAAAAACAAATCCAAAAAAATTTTAAAAATGAAGTATTTATTAATAATTCCGGTAACGGCAATTATGTTGTTTATCGCTTCGTGTAACAATCAAGAATCCAATTTAGATGAAGAAGAAGCTGTAAATTTTTCTGAAATTAACAAATCTGCGGTTTTCCCCGGCTGTGAAGATGAATCTGATGAAAAAGCAAGAAAACAATGTTTTGCATCAAAAATGCAACAATTTGTTGCTGAAAATTTTGATACGAAAGCAATTAATAATTTAGATTTAAATCCTGGGAGAAAAAAAATTATTGTACAATTTAAAGTAGATAAATCCGGAAAAATTACGGATATTAGAGCTCGAGCTCCACATCCTAAATTAAAGGAAGAAGCAATACGAATTGCCAAAAAATTACCGGATATGACTCCGGCAGAAGATATAAACGGCAAAAAAGTATCTATGCATTACAATTTACCCATTATCTTTTTAGTTAAAGGAGACTATAAAGAAAAAGATTATAAAGAAAATGATAAAATACCTTTCTCTTATATTATAAAAACACCGGTTTTCCCGGGTTGCGAGGATCTAAAAGATAATAAAGACAGAAAACAATGCTTTAGTGAAAAGATAAATAGCTTTATTTCTGCTAATTTTAATCAAGATATAGCAAAAAATTTGGGTTTAAATCCAGGACAAAAAAGGATAGCAGTACAATTTATAATAGACAAAACCGGTGTTATAAAAGATATTAAAATAAGAGCCCCACATCCAAAATTAAAGGAAGAAGCACTTAGAGTAATTAAAAAATTGCCTATAATGATTCCCGGAGAAATAGAAAACGGTAAAAAGGTAGAAGTGCGATATAATTTGCCGATTATTTTTACTGTCAAAGGAGAAAAAGGTGTGAATTACTTAAAAAATACTGTTTTACCATCTCCTCCTGCTCCAATAAAACCGATAAAACCATTACAAAATAAAAAATAATTTTTAAGGCGATTAGCCATGAAACACATCATTTTTTTAACAATTCTGTTTGTAACGTATTTCTTTGGAATTGCTCAAGAGAAAGAAACTGTTTTAAGTAACGGAAATTACCTCCAATACATTGAAAAATTAAAAAAAGAAACACCTAATTTTAATAATTTGGTGCAATTAGGAGAAATTTTACAACAAACAGGAAAAATTAAAGAAGCGATAAAAGCATTTAACAACGCTTTAAAAATTAAAGAAAATGATGCTGTTAAAATAAAATTAGCCAAAGCGTATAAAACCATAAATCAAAGGGAAAAAGCTATTGAAATTTATCAAAATATTTTAAAGAAACAACCTGATAATCTGTTGATAAAGTATCGCTTGGCTAATTTGTTTTTACAAAATAAAGCCTATAAAAAAAGCCTTGATTTATTATCCGAAGTCTGCAAAAAAGACTCAAACAATATCACTATTTTATATAAATTAGCTTCTGTTCACCTACAATTAAAGAACACTAAAAAAGCCATTTTTTGGTTTCGGAAAATAATTGATTTAGACAGCCTGCACTATAAATCAATCGTACTATCGTTTGGCAAAAACGTACCGAAAATTAAAACAAAAAGACAGTACCGCTTATTTTTTGGAACAAGGTTTAAAAATAAAACCAAAAGACTTAACCTTAAACCAATTACAAGCTAAAAATGCTTTTCAGAATTTAGAATTTAAAAAAGTAATTGAATCGGTTAAAATATTGGATTCGCTTAATTTAAGTTCTCCTTTTTACCAAAATTTATTAGGAATTTCATATTATCATACAAAAGAATACAAAAAAGCAAAAAAGGTATTAACAAAATTACTTCTAAAACGTAAAATTCAAGATGACACTTATTATTATTTAGGGTTAGTACATCAAAAATTAAAGGATTACGCTATTGCCGAACAATGTTTTAACTTGTCTATTTATTCTAAACGACCAAAAATTGATAAAGAATATTTTCAATTGGCAATGTTATTTAAAGCTCAAAACAAACCCAAAGAAGCTATTTCTTATTTAAAAAAATCGCTAAAAGAAAGATCTTACAATGCAGATGCATTATACGAAATTGCCGTTTTAACCGAAAATTTCTATAAAGATAAAACTATTGCATTAAAATATTACCAGGAGTATATTTCGCATTTTGAGAGTAAAAATCCGCAAAGAACGAAATATGTTTTACAGCAAATAACAAAAATTAAAACGGATTTGTTTTTAACAAAATAGTAGCTTATCCCGAAAATTCAAAGAAATTTTTCCAAATACTAAATTTGAAAAAATTTACATAGAGGAGAATTTTTGCAATTAAAGGCTAAAATCATACGTTTCGTGTCTATTTTACACTCTTTTATCCCTGTTTTGATATTAAAGGGGGAAATTCCCCTCGTTTAATTGTTTTTTTATTTCTTTATTTGCAATTATAAACCCTCTTAAAAACAACCAAACGATTATGGGAAAACAAATCACACCCTCAGAAGCAAGTACATTATGCAATAATTTTGATGAAAAACACACAAAATTAAGCGATTTAATTGGTAAAAAAGACAGTCGTTCTGCCGGTTTTAGCATCCAAGAAATCAAAGATTACTTGGCTTATTTAGAAACAAACAATAAAAATGTCGATGGTATTCGTGTTTTTTTTGGCTCAAATAAAGACACTGACTATACAACGGTGTTTTTTGCTCCGACAGAAAATGGTTCTGTTGAAAAAAGTTTAAATTGTTTTAATTTTGGTGTTAATGATTCTCCGCCGAACAAAAAATATTAAAAAACAAACATCATGATTTATTCTGTATTTTTTATAGTAACAATTACCTGTATTACAGGCTTACTGCACTATAAAAAATTTTCGGGAAACACCATGTATAAATTTTTTATTTTATTTCTATATCTTACTTTTTTAACGGAATTTTTAGGGAGTATAACCTCTTTTTATTATAACAAAACAGGCAAAGTATTATACTATCAAGGACCTATTTATAACTCCTTTTTAATTATTGCTTATTCCTTTTTCTTTTGGTTTTATTACAAACACTATAAAAAAAGAAAAAACAAAATTACAGTAGTGGTATTATGGCTTGTGTTTTATCTTTACTTGTTAATTTATATTCTGTTTTTTGATTACCGGTTTATGCATTTCAATACAAATAGCATCGCCGTAGGTTCTACCTTTTTGTTAATAACCATCATTTTATTCTTAATAGAAATTGTAAACAATGAAAATGTGATATTTAACATTACAAATAACCTTATTTTTTGGATTACTTTGGGTTTATTGCTCTTTTATGTAGGGATTATACCTATTATGATTGCTCGTAAATTTTTAAATTTTAATGAATTGTATAGTCAAATACTCATTTTATTAAATGTATTAATGTATGGCAGTTTTATCATTGGTTTTATAAAATCAGACCCAAAACTTAAATATTAAAAAAAATGCTAACTACAACCGAAATATTAAACACACTCATCTTGGTTTTTACCATATTATTATTCTTATTATCAAGTACAATAATTTATTTGTTTTTGGTGGTAAATAATCAGAAACAACAATTAAAAATCCTCTCTAAAAATGATTTAAACTCCTAAAATGTTTCCGAAACCATTTTTCTTTATAATAACTGCTTCTGCTGTTGTTAGCTTATTTTACTTTAAGAAATTTAAAGGAACAAAATATGTGTGGTTTTTATATTTTATTTATTTTACTTTTATCATTGATAAAATAAACTACTTAAACAGCGTTTACCATTTTATTAATATTGATGGAGTTCACAACAACAAACCTGTCCTTAATTTATATATTGTAATAAGTTTTTATTTTTTCTTTTTATTTTATAAATCCATTTTTCATCTCTCTGCAAACAGAAAAATAATGGATGTATTTATTCTATTATTTAGCATTTTTTTACTGGTAGACATCTTTTATTTTAAAACAAATTTAATATCGCAATTTTTAGCAAAAACTGCAGTATTCGGTTCGGTTTTATTATTAATTACCATAATATTAATCACTATGGAATTTTTGCAAAATAAAGAAATGGTTAATAATATTGAGCATTCTTTTATTTTTTGGATAACCTTAGGTTGCTTTCTGTTTTATATGGGAATTATTCCGGTGCTTATTTATTCAAAATTTCACTTATCAAACGGAATATTTAATACAATTTTAGTAATTTTAAATACTTTTACACATACTTCCTTTATTCTTGGTTTTATGCTCTCTGAAAGAAAATATAATTATTAAAAAACGATGACTCCAACAAAAGACACAACAGAACTACTGGTTGTAGGAACAACAATAATTGTTTTATTATTGGTTTTAACCTTGGTGTTTTTATTTATTTTTATCCAGAAAAAGAAAAAATCACACCTGGAAGAAAGACGGAAATTTAAAGAAAAATATGATCGAGAATTGGCACAATCCAGAAATGAAATTCGCGAAAAAGCATTAGAAAACATCAGTTGGGAAATTCATGATAATGTAGGGCAATTATTATCTGTAGCAAAATTACAATTAAACCGAATAGAATTAAAAGTTCTAGATGAAAACAAAGAACCAATTAACGAAGTTGCCGGTTTGGTTTCTAAAAGCCTACAAGATCTTCGTGCTCTATCCAAATCACTAAATCCTGTTTCCATAAAAAAAATTGGTTTATTAAAAGCACTTCAATTAGAATTGGATCGTTATAATCGATTAAATTTTATTAAAGCAAACTTAAAAGTAATTAACGAGCCTTTTCGGTTAAAAAAAGACACCGAAACCATTCTTTTTCGTATCTTACAAGAGTTTATTCATAACACGATTAAACACGCAAAAGCAAGTGAATTAGATGTATTAATGATTTTTAATCATAATGAAATTGAAATTGTAATAAATGACAACGGAATTGGTTTCGACACAAAAGACCAAAAACACCTTAACGGAATTGGTTTGTTAAACATGAAAGGAAGAGCAGAATTAATAAAAGCAGATTTTAACATCAGCTCAGAAATAGGCAAAGGAACGTCGCTTTTTATAAAATGTAAAAAACAAGAAGAAAATGAAGAAAATTAAAATATTAATAGTAGATGACCATCAATTATTCTCTGAGGCACTTAAAGGATTAATTGAAGATAAAGATAATTTTGAAGTTGTAGATCAATTGGTTAACGGACAAGAAGTCCAAGAGTTTTTTAACACTGAAAATGCGGTAATTCCGGATTTAGTATTAATGGATGTACAAATGCCAATAGTAAACGGCATAGATGCTACTGCTTGGCTAACGGAGAACCATCCCGAAATAAAAACCCTGGCTTTAACAATGGATAATGAGGAAAATACAATTCTAAAAATGCTACGTGCCGGAGCCAAGGGATATTTACTTAAAGATATTCATCCAACAGTACTACATCAAGCAATTGAAGAAACCATAGAAAAAGGATTTTACTATACAGAACAAATAAATGACACACTATTACACGCTAATAAAATTGACAGAAATCCATTAAATCACGTAGAATTAAAACCAAGAGAATTAGAATTATTAAAATATGCTTGCCAAGAAATGACTTATAAAGAAATCGCCGAAAAAATGTTTTTAAGCCCAAAAACGGTAGATGGTTATCGCGAACGTCTTTTTGTTAAATTAAATGTAAAAAGCCGTATCGGTTTGGTTTTATACGCAATTAAAGAAAATATTATTTAAGATTAACTTGTGTTT
>JALSLI010000196.1 GCA_026988395.1 Flavobacteriaceae bacterium
AATAAAGAGAGAAAATAAGAAAAAATCTCAAAAATTTATAAAAAAATCTCAAAAATTAAAAATAATTTAGAAGTTGATTATTTTGCAACGGTCTTGATATTTAGACGGCATTCGAAAGGGAATCGTAAAATTTGAAATGAAAGCATCTTAAAATTTTCTGCTGTTTGAGTTCCGTTAATAAATTTATGATTATTAGAATAAGTATTATAACGGAACGAGTTCAGAAAATTTAGATGCTGAATGATAAATTTAGATTAGCTTTCGTAAGCCTAGATTTTTTTGGTTCGTTTTTTTATCAATGAAAAAAATGAACAAATAAGATATTATGCTAATTATTAGATTTTGAGGTTGAGGTGAATTTTACGGGTTAAAGTTTTCTAAACAATATCAAAAACAAATTTTTCAATTTTATTTTCTCTATTCAAAATAGACTTTGTACTTTTGGCAAAACCTAAGCGTAATGTCTAAAACCAAGTATATTTTTGTAACCGGAGGCGTAACTTCTTCCCTGGGAAAAGGAATAATCTCCGCCTCATTAGCCAAATTACTACAAGATAGAGGTTATCGAGTAACCATTCAAAAATTAGATCCGTACATTAATATAGATCCCGGAACTTTAAATCCATATGAACACGGCGAATGTTTTGTTACCGAAGATGGTGCCGAAACCGATTTGGATTTAGGGCATTACGAACGCTTTCTCAACATACCAACATCACAAGCCAATAATGTTACAACAGGTAGAATTTACCAAGCCGTAATTAATAAGGAGCGTAAAGGCGAATTTTTAGGTAAAACCGTTCAGGTAATACCACATATAACCGATGAAATTAAGCATAGAATTCAAATTTTAGGAAATACAGGCGAATACGATATTGTAATTACCGAAATCGGAGGTACCGTTGGTGATATAGAATCTTTACCTTATGTAGAAGCCGTAAGACAATTAAAATGGGAAATGGACAGCAATGATATTATGGTTATTCATTTAACTTTGGTGCCATATCTTGCTGCCGCCGGAGAGTTAAAAACCAAACCAACCCAACATTCCGTTAAGATGTTAATGCAGAGTGGTGTTGCTCCTGATGTATTGGTTTGTAGAACCGAAAGACCTTTAAATGACAACATCCGTAAAAAATTAGCATTATTTTGTAATGTAGATACCAATTCGATAATAGAATCTATCGATGCCGAAACAATCTACGATGTACCAAATCTAATGTTAAAAGAAGAACTGGATAAAGTAGTATTAAAAAAATTAGACTTAAAGTCGAAAAGTGAGCCGAAATTAAAACGTTGGAACGAATTTTTACAACGTTTTAAAAACCCAAAAAACACTGTAGAAATCGGATTAATAGGTAAATATGTAGAACTACACGATGCATATAAATCTATTAACGAAGCATTAATCCACGCCGGAGCCGTAAACGAAACCAAAGTAAATATTCATTGGATACACTCTGAAAATTTAACCGAAGAGAATGTACCCGAAAAATTAAAAAACCTAAACGGAATTATTGTCGCTCCCGGATTTGGAGGTAGAGGTATCGAAGGAAAAATTAAAGCAGTACAATACGCTCGTGAAAATAAAATTCCGTTTTTAGGAATCTGTTTAGGGATGCAAATGGCAGTTATCGAATATGCCAGAAATGTACTTGGTTATAAAGATGCTAATTCGGTTGAAATGGATATCGATACCACACATCCTGTAATTAATTTAATGGAAGAACAAAAAGAAATTACCAACAAAGGAGGTACGATGCGTCTAGGGGCATGGGATTGTAAATTAGAAAAAGACAGTAAATCATTTTCGGTTTATAAAAAAGAATTAATTAGTGAACGACATAGGCATCGTTACGAATTTAATAACGATTATTTAGAAGATTTTAAAAAAGCAGGATTAAAAATAGCAGGTAAAAACCCTAAAACCGGATTAGTAGAAATTATTGAAGTATCAAATCATCCGTGGTTTATTGGTGTGCAATTTCATCCCGAATACAAGTCAACAGTGCTAAATCCACATCCTTTATTTGTTGATTTTGTTAAGGCCAGTTTATGTTAAAATCTAATAGATGGGATAAAATATTATAATTTTGGGATAAAAAAACAAAAAAAAGCTTGGTAGTTTAAATTTACTTTATATATTTGTTATATAATATTTTATATTCGTAGGTGAAATTTCCTCAAAATCCCCTATTTACCAATCACCTATATAAAATATTAAAATTGTTTATAAGTAATGAAGTAGGGATAAATTCTGTTTATAAATAACAGAAAAACAACAACTATTAGTAAAATAAACGTAAGAGAATTTGTTTTTTCTTGCGACTGGTTCTTTTATGTGTGTTTTAAGCACGCATAATAAAATGTTTGCATTTTGAAAATGTAGGCAAGAGTATTGTCTTTTTGGGAAATAGTTTTGAAAGCACTTAATCCAAAATAGACTGTTAAAGGTGTTTTAATAATTAATGATGGTTAAATTAAAAAAAAATCATCGTTTTTTATAGTAATATGTGTTAGCTGGAGCTCAAATATAATTTTGGTTTTTTTTAAACATGATTTTTGTTTTCTTTTACCAAATTAAATACACAATTGAATTGTAGATTAAATCCAAATGCGTATTTGAGCTTCTTTAAAATAAAGATAAAACCCGAGATGTAGCATAGTTTTTTGAAAGCACTACTACACTCGGGCGGCGTCTTAATAATCAATAATTAAATTAATTAAAAGGACTAAATTGTTATAAAAGAAAAACGGTAATAAGGGAATTTTATTTATGAAGCAATATTACAAAAAGTTTTATAAATATTCAATTTTTAATGCTACTATTTTAATAAACCACTTACTTGATTCTAACCTCTTAGATCATAGACTATATGAAAGAAAATTACAATTTTATAAATGATAGCGGTAATGATTTTCCATTTCATGAAATTCAAAAAAATAATATTAATCAAATCTATTAAATTATGGTAAAGAAAAATTATGTTAAATTAAAGAAAGTCCCAATTAAAAGGAAGGAAATATTATTCTTATTCTTATTCCTATTTCTTATTTTTTTCAGTCTTGTTCACAGTTATGCACAAGCTACTTTTACAGGAGGATCATCAGATGCAGTTTTAGTTACTGAACTACAAGGTCCTGGTGTAACAATATCAAATCCATTATTAGAAAATGGAGATAGGGCAACGCAAGTTGGTGTTTTTTCAAATGGATTAACAGGAGCCAATTTTCAAATTGATTCAGGTGTTTGTTTGTCAACCGGAAGTATAACTCAGGCATTTGGAGCCAATGGATCGGCTCCTTTTCCTAATAATTCCGGCACCCAAGCAACAGTAGATGCACCAGGTCCGGCTACTTATATTGATCCTGATATTACAGCGATTAATTCTAATGCAAAATATGATGTAGTTGTATTTTCATTTGATGTTACATTATTACCGGGTTTTACAAATTTACAAGTAACTTATCAATTTGGTTCTGATGAATATCCGGATTATGTAGGAAGTCAATTTAATGATATTTTTGGTTTTTTTGTTTCCGGTCCGGGTATAACTGGCTCTCAGAATATAGCTTTAGTTCCGGGTACTAGTAATGCTGTTGCTGTTAATTCAGTTAATGCAGGTTTTGTGGGTTGTCATGATGATGCTACACCCGAAGATCTAACACAATCAATTCATTATATAAATAATGGTCATGATACTACGGCTTCATCTTGTAATACAAACCCGGGACCATTTACTGTTTATACGGAGTATAATGGTCTTACAAAGAGATTTACAGGTAATTTTACAGGTTTAACACCAGGTAATACTTACCATTTTAAAATGGCAATTGCAGATACCGGAGATCCAAGTTTAGATTCTGCAGTTTTTGTTAATCAAATATCTGCCTCAGTAGCTTGTGATATAACTGCAATTAGTACAACTAATTTATCATCTTGTAATGATAATGGTACTCAATCAGATTCTACTGATGACTTTTTTACTGCCGATGTTACAGTGGACTTTGCAGGTTTAGGTATACCGGCTACTGGAACTCTTGATCTAACAGGTGATGGTACAGCTTCTGTCCCGGTTAGTTCGCTTAGCGGAAATTCACATACTTTTGTTGGTGTTGTTTTACCTGCAGATGGAACACCTATTAATTTAATAGCAACTTTTTCAGCTGATGGAGCTTGTACTTTTAATGAAGCTAATGCCGGAACCGCACCTAATTCTTGTAGCTTTATAGACACAGACGGCGATAACATACCGGACAACGTTGATTTAGATGACGACAACGATGGTATTTTAGATACGGATGAAGGTTACTTGTGTGTATCGACTAACGCTATACAAAACCCAAGTGCACAGAATGGAATGACAGGATGGACAGAAGGTGGTTTACAGAATTTTTTCGCTCAAGCAATAGCGAATAGATTTTTTGATAATAATCCAACTGTAGGTATGAGCTCTATATCACAATTTGTTTCAAATTTTGATAATAATGGAAATATTGAAATTACTTTCAGGGCTTGGGTTCAAGATGGAGATCATAACCCGGGAGGAAGGGGAATTATGAATGTGTTATTTAATGGAATATCTTATTTCGAAATAAATAACCCTACAAATCAAGGTCCAAATGCCATTACAGTAACAGCACAAAATGGAGCAACATTTACAGGACCAGCTACATTAGATAATACTATTGGTTATAATGATGCATTATATACGTTGTCAATTCCTTCAACAGCTACGTCAGGTACATTTGAGTTTCGAATGAATGTACTAGACAGTGCTGTAAATGATGATGGTGGTTTTGGTGAAATACTTGTGAATAGTACAACTTGTTCCGAACAAGATACCGATGGTGATAATATTCCAGATCACCTAGATTTAGATTCCGACAACGATGGTATTTCAGATTTAGTAGAAAGCGGTCAAGATGCCTTAGCAGTAGATATCAATAATGACGGTATTTTAGACAATATGGCAACACCAGCATTAGCAGGCGTAAACGATACAGATGGTAATGGAGTGTTAGATAGTATAGACACCACACCAGTGATGCCAACACAAACCGATGCAGACGGTATTCCTGATTTCTTAGACCTAGATGCCGATAATGATGGTATTCCTGATGCTGTAGAAGCACAAGCAACAGCTGGTTATACAGGAAATGATGGTGATGTAAGTAATGATGTAGATGTAAATGGTATTCCACCTTACGGATTAGTAACGCCACAAAATACAGATGGAACAGATACACCAGATTATATCGATACCGATTCTGATAACGACGGAACTAATGATGCAACAGAAAGTGGTTTAACACCTGGAGTAGATGCTAATGGAGACGGTATTGGAGATGGTATAAATGCCTCATACCAAGATCCAGATGGAGATGTAAACAACCCGAGTACAGATCTAAGTAATCAATATGGTGATACAACAGAAGTTGGTTATAGAGAAGTTAACGCAGCACCAGTAGCAGTTGATGACAGTACATCTACGCCATACGATACAAATACAACACTAGATGTAGATGCTAACGACACAGATGTAGACGGTACAGTAGACCCAACAACAGTAGATTTAGATCCAACAACTCCGGGACAACAAACAAGTTACACAGATGCAGA
>JALSLI010000197.1 GCA_026988395.1 Flavobacteriaceae bacterium
AAAATCGGTTGAAAAAAACTAAGTAAATCCTGAAAACTTTTGAATGTATTTTTTAATCCAATAACAAAATTGGATTATTTTTCGATAAGTCGATAAGTCGATAAGTCGATAAGTCGATAAGTTAAAATCATACCTCTAATTTAAAAAAAGAAAATGGCATAAAAAATACCCAGTGGTAGGTAGTTTTTTAATTTAATAAATTTACATTAAATTGATAATCAGTACTTTATAAAAATGTGTTAAAATTAACCTTTTACAAAAAATTCCTATTTTATAAATATATGCGGTACTAATACATAAAATATTAATCTATTTCATTTATTTTTGCCAAAAACAAAAAGTATGCAAGATTCAAACCCCAACAACAGATATACCATAACAGCAGCGTTGCCGTACACAAACGGAGCAGTACACATTGGGCATTTGGCAGGTGTTTATGTTCCGGCAGATATATACAGCAGGTATTTACGAGGTATAAATAAAGACGTTTTATTTGTTTGCGGAAGTGATGAACACGGAGTGCCAATTACATTACGTGCCAAAAAAGAAGGCATCACACCACAGCAAGTGGTAGATAAATACCATAAAATCATTAAGGATTCTTTTAACGAATTTGGTATTTCTTTTGATAATTATTCACGTACTTCCGCTAAGGTGCATTACGATACAGCATCACAATTTTTTAAAAAATTATACGAAAATGGTAAATTTATTGAAGAAACCAACCAACAATTATACGATGAAGAGGCAAAGCAATTTTTAGCCGACCGATTTGTTATTGGTACTTGTCCGAAATGTGGCAATGAAGAAAGTTACGGTGATCAATGCGAAAAATGCGGCACCAGCCACAACGCAACCGATTTGATTAATCCGAAATCTGCCATTACCGGAAATATACCAACATTAAAAGAAACGAAACATTGGTATTTGCCTTTAAATGAATACGAATCTTGGTTAAGAGAGTGGATTGTTGAAGGTCATAAAAAAGATTGGAAAACCAATGTATTAGGACAAGTAAAATCATGGTTAGATGACGGATTACGTCCGCGCGCAGTAACTCGTGATTTAGATTGGGGAATTCCGGTTCCTGTTAAAGGTGCCGAAGGAAAAGTGCTATATGTTTGGTTTGATGCACCTATCGGTTACATTTCGTCTACCAAAGAATGGGCAGAAAAAAACAATAAAGATTGGGAGCCGTATTGGAAAGACAAAAACACCAAACTCATCCATTTTATAGGTAAAGACAATATTGTTTTTCACAGTATCATTTTTCCGGCGATGTTAAAAGCAGAAGGCAGTTATATTTTACCGGCAAATGTTCCGGCAAACGAATTTTTAAATTTGGAAGGTAATAAAATTTCCACCTCTAAAAATTGGGCGGTTTGGTTGCACGAATATTTACAAGATTTTCCTGATAAACAAGATGTTCTGCGTTATGTACTTACGGCAAATGCACCGGAAACAAAGGATAATGATTTTACTTGGAAAGATTTTCAAGCCAGAAACAACAATGAATTGGTTGCTGTTTTAGGTAATTTTATCAATCGTGTTGTGGTGCTTACAAATAAGTATTATAGCGGAATTGTGCCTAATCCTACAAACTTAACAGATATAGATGAACAGGTTTTGGAAGCATTAAAATTTGCTCCGAAAAAAATCGGTAAATCCATAGAACGTTACCGTTTTAGAGAAGCATTAAACGAAATGATGCAAGTTGCCAGATTAGGAAATAAATATTTAGCTGATGAAGAGCCTTGGAAAAAAGTAAAAACAGATGCAGAGCGAACAAAAACAATTATGTATGTAGCTTTACAGATAGCAACTGCATTATCGGTTTTAACCGAACCTTTTTTACCTTTTACTGCTAAAAAATTACAAAAAATCTTAAATATTGATACTGATTTATCTTGGGAAGATGTACAAAAAAAAGCTGTTTTATTACCTGAAAATCATCAAATAGGTCAAGCCGAATTGTTGTTTTCTAAGATTGAAGATACCGAAATCGAGAAACAAATCGCTAAATTAGAAGCGACAAAAAAAGAAAATGAAACAGAAAAAAAGGAAGTTCCACCTCAAAAAGAAACCATTTCTTTTGATGATTTTACTAAATTAGATATGCGAATAGGTACTATTTTAGAAGCCGAAAAAGTACCAAAAACCAAAAAATTACTAAAATTATTGGTAGATGTTGGTGTAGATAAACGCACAATTGTAAGTGGTATTGCCGAAAGCTTTAAACCTGAAGACATTATCGGACAAAAAGTAACAGTTTTAATTAATTTAGAACCTCGTAAAATAAAAGGCATAGAAAGTCAAGGAATGATACTAATGAGTGACACGAAAGATGGTAAATTAACTTTTATTGAGCCTGAAAATGATAAAACACAAAACGGTACTTTTGTTAGTTAAAATGCAACAAAAATGTTAAATGTTTAAAAATCATTAATTTTTTTAATCCATTTGGTGTTAAATTATACAAAAAGTGTATCTTTGCACCGTTAAATTTTTATAATTTAACACTTTTTCTTTTTCATAGCAATTTCCCATTCACCGAAAGGTGAATGGGTTTTTTACTTTATCATTTGTTCGTAAGTAAGAATAGTGGCATAGCCTTTTTCTTTAAAATATGCTGGCGTAGCCTTGTTTCCGGTAACTAAAACGAAGTCACCTCCCCAAGCACCTAAACTTTTAATGGCACCAAAATAATCCGTAAAAAGGATTTCTTTTATTGGTTTTTGATTTAAAATTAGAGATAAAATTTGTTCATGCTCGGTGATAATAAGCTCAAACTCATCTAATTTTAAGCCTTTATTTAGTAGTTTTTTGGTTATTTCTGTTATCTTTTTTATTTGAATTTCTTTGTTTTTTGTGTTTTTTTGATATGTTTTTATGGCATTTCTACTATTTTTTTTAGTATTTAGATAAACAAAAAAAAGATTTTTTTTAAAAATTGGATTAAAAAAAACAGGATTTATAACAGGTTTTTTATCTTCTAATTTATAAGTAATTGGCGAGTTGTTTTGAGCACAAGCAATATCATAAGCCGAACCGCCAAAAACTTTAAACTGTAATTTAAATGCATCTACCTTTGCCCATTGAGCAATGTTATTTATTAATGTTGATGATGTGCCTAATCCCCAATTTAATGGAAAATTTGTTTTTGTTTTGATGTAAAAACTTTCATTTTCAGTTAAAAATCCCGGATTTAATTGCTTTGCCTCGATTAAAATTTCTTGTAGTTTTTGTGCAATTTCTTGCTCTTTTTTACTCATTAAACGTTCACATTTAATGGTAAAATCTGGCAATTTAAATTCACATTGAAACCAATAATTGTCTTTTTCATCTAAGCTTTTCCATAAAAGACGGTTATTATTAGTTGTTTTTGAAATAGTTTTTAAAGGTAAAATTTCTAATGATTGTCCGTATTTTGTAGGTAAAGCAAGAGCTTCTGCACCATCTAAAACTAAATATTCGGCTGTGATAAGTAATTTTCCGTTACTGTAATATTTAGACACAATTTTATTTATTAGCAATTAAATTTATTATTTTTAGAGCATTCTGTTTATTATCAAATAGTTTTAGTGCTTTTTTGCGTTTTTCAATTTCATCTTTACCGTATTCATTTTCAAAACACCATCTAATTTTTTCTTTAAATTCATTGTTACAATCGGCTATTTCACATAAATTTTCAAGACCTGTATCTTCTACCATAGCATTATTTACTACACAAAACCGACTTTGAAAAAGAGCATAAATAAGTTTTAGTTTAATACCTGTTTTTTGAAATGTTGGCAAAACATTTACTTGTGTTTCTTTAAACAATTCTTCTAATTTATTAGATGAATCCAGTTTAACAAATGAGATATTTTTATAAAGTTGTATTTCATTTTTTATTTCAGGGTGTGCATAGCTGCCGGCAACAACCAAAGGATATTCTAAATCTTTAAAAACCTTAAATAAATATTTGCATGCTTTTAAATTATCTGCTACTCTTAGATCACCATGATACATCGCAAATTTTCCTTTTCCTGATAAATTTTTGACCTCATTATTTTTATGAAAAACAGGGATGTATTTTGCTTTATCTCCAAATTTATTTTTAAAATAACGTTGTTCGTAAGGAGATATGGTTAAAATATAGGTTGCTTTTTGTAAAATTTTCTCGTAAGATTTTAGTTTTTTAGCCTCTTGTTTAAAAAAAGATTTTCTAGGTAATTTACTTTCACTTTTAGCTAATCCTAAATAATATTTGTGCTCAATATTATGTGTTCTTACCAGTATTATCCTATTTTTAAAATCATAATCATTTAAAGGATAAGTAGTATGTAAGCCTTCAAACAAAATAGGATGTTGGTCTTTTAGCAAGTTTTTTATAAGGTTAGAATTGCTTCTGGATTTTACAATAAAAGGCTTGGAAGACAATAAATTTAAAGGTGATTTTGAACGTTTGTAGTAAAAAATTTCTTCACAATATTTTTCCAGTTCTTTAGATTTTCCTTTACCGTATTCAAAAGTGTGTAATACAATATTTAATCCTAATTTATGTAGTACTTTTATTTTAAAAAAAACATCTATTACTCCGCCATAATTTGGCGGAAATGGAACGTCAAACGAAACAATATGTATGGTTTTTTTCAAAAAATAGTTTTAATGGAACAAAAGTAAATAAAAAAAGGTTGCCAATTAGCAACCCTTTTAGAAATACGTTTAATTTTTACCAAATCCTAACACGATCTTCAGGTTTTAAATACATTTTATCGCCTTCCTTTACTTGAAATGCCTTATAAAAAGCATCTACATTTTTTAGAGGCATATATGCTCGGTACATTCCCGGAGCATGTGGATTAGTTTTAATTAAATTTCGTAAAGCATCTTCTCTCATTTTGGTTCTCCATACAGTTGCCCAAGACATAAAGAAGCGTTGATCAGGAGTAAAACCGTCAATTTTACCCGGTTTTTTCGTGTTTTTATAATTTAATTGTAATGCATCATATGCTACGTTTACGCCTCCTAAATCACCAATATTTTCACCTAAATTAAATTTACCATTTAGAAAAACGCCGGGCAATGCTTCTATTTGATTAAATTGTTCCTCTAGTTTTTTACCTCTTTCGGCAAAATTCTTTTCATCTTCTTTTGTCCACCAATTATTTAGATTTCCATCGCCGTCATATCTTGCTCCGGAATCATCAAAACTATGGGATATTTCGTGACCGATAACTGCTCCTATTCCGCCGTAATTCACGGCATCGTCTGCTTTATAATTATAAAAAGGAGGTTGTAAAATTGCTGCCGGAAATACAATTTCATTATTTGGAGGATTAAAATAAGCATTTACCGTTTGTGGCGACATATGCCATTCGGTTTTGTCAACAGGTTTTCCTATTTTAGCCATATTTTCATCAAAACGAAATTTAGAAACCGCTTTTCTATTTTCATAATATGAATTTTCTTTATTTACTTTTAATTTTGAATAGTCTTTCCATTTATCCGGATAAGCAATTTTAACCGTCATTTTATGCAGCTTTGCAATGGCATTTTCTTTTGTTTTATCACTCATCCATTCAACTTTTTTAATACGTTGTTCAAAAGCTGTTTGAATGTTTTTAATCATTTTTTCCGCTTTTGCTTTAGCTTGGGGTGGAAATTTTTTGGCTACATATAATTTTCCTAAAGCTTCACCAACAGAGCCGTTAACAACACTTAAACCTCTTTCTTTAATAGGCCTTTGTTTTTTAGAACCTCTTAGCGTTTTGCTGTAAAACTCCCAATTTGCTTTATCAATATCTTGGGTTAAAGATCCTGCCGCACCATCGATTATATTCCATTTTAAGTAATCTTTAATGGTATTGATGTCTGTATTGTTTAAAACAGAATTTAACGATTTAAAATATTTTGGGTCTGTAACAATTAATGTATCAATGTTTTTTAGACCCAAATCTTTAAAATATTTTTTCATATCCAAAACCGGTGTCATTTTAGCAATTTCTTCAATGGATCTAGGGTTATATCGTTTTCGATCATCTCGATTTTCTTCTTTTGTTTTTCTGGGTATTGCTAATGCAGTTTCAAATGCAAGGATTTTTTTAGCCTTTTCTTCCGGATTTTTTTCATTGATAAATGTTAACATTCTAGCGATATGTTCTTCGTATTTTTTTAATTTTTCTTTTGTATCAGCATCTTTATCAACATAATAATCGCGACTTAAGCCCAAACCGGCAGGAAATAAAAAGACGGTGTTTTCATTAGATTTTTTAGGATGTGAACCTACATACAAGCCAAAAAAACCGGGACCTCCGTAAGGTTGTGTTTTGGTCATAAAATTTTGTACATCTTTTAAATCTTTAATTCCATCCACTTTTTTTAATAGCGGAATAATTGGTTGGATACCATTTTTATTTCTTGTAGCCAAATCCGTATAAGATTGAAAAAGATATACTGCTTTTTGTTGGTCTGTAATTTCGTTTTGTTTAGCATCTTTTAATGCGTTATTTTTCATTTCATTTTCTAATATTGCCAACACATCATCATCGGTTTTTTTACGAAGTTCGTTAAAACTTCCCCAAGAGGTTCGGTCGGCCGGAATTTCGGTTCTCTTTAACCAATTGCCGTTTACATATTTAAAGAAATCATCTTTCGGACTAACTAAGGTGTCGATATTTTCTAATTCGATTCCCGGTGTTTTTGCTATTTCTCTTTTTTGTTTTTCCGCTTTACAAGAAAAAAGAGCAATTACAATACTCATTGCAATAATTGTTTTTGTTGTTTTCATTTTGTTGATATTTATATAGTGTATTTTTATTTTTAGAACCAAAATCCGATATTAATATGCCAATAATTTTGATTGTTATCAGGTGACCAAGCATATTTAAGCTCCAAAGGGCCAATAAACGAATCGTAACCATAACCAATGGCATATCCGGTTTTTAAATTGTCGAATGCGGTACCGTTTGAAAAAATTTTGCTATTAAGACCTGCGGCATTTCCGATAAGGTTTAAATAGTGTTTTTTTAAAAATTCATATTGTATTTTAGCTTGTCCTTTTATAAATGCTTTGTTTTGAAGTGATGCAAATTCATAACCGTAAAAAGGTTTGTAATTATTTACTAGATTCTGATTATTTCCACCAAGCGAATAAATAAACGAAGGTGAACTATTGCCAAAAACCGAACCTAAATCCGTTTGTAATTGAAGCGTAACATTTTTGTGGAATGTTTGTGCATAACCTAATTTTGCCTTGATAATAGAAAAGGTTTCCAACTCAACATTGTTATAATTTGATGAAGCAAAGTAAATATCATAACTACCATTAAAATACCAACCTTTTTTGGTAAAATATTTTCGATCATAAGTGTCTAAAATAACATTTCCGAAAACGCTAAAATAATTTCGATTATCAAAAAATATTTTCTGATTAATTGCATTATTTGTAAAAATTCGTTCGTATTTATGTTTAGCTCCTATTTTTAAGGCGAATTTTTCAGCAAATTTAGATAAAAGATAAAATTGGTTGGTTAAGTCATTATATTTTATACTTTGCGGAGTATTAAAGATTGTAGTAGTACTGTTTTTATCGATAATATAATTTTTTTTAAACGAAGTATATTTAGAATTTACGCCAATTTGCCAATGGTAGCCATTATCTACCAAATAATCTACATTAAACCGGATATTGTCTCCAATAATAAAATCTGCCGAAAAAATGTCGTTATTGGTTAAAGCATGTTTTGATGTAAAATTGATAAGTACACCGGTTTTAAACAAATCATCATAATGAGCACTTAATTGTAGGCTATTGGATATTTCTGATTCTTTTACATTAAAATCAATATCCGTTTTGTTGTTTTTTAAAAAAGTAAATTTATAATCCACACTTTTAAAATTTCCGGTAGCCATTAAACCATTAATTGAGGTGTTAAATTGCTTGTATGTTAAAGAGTCATTTTCTTTAAGATTTAATTTAGAAAGAATGTAATTACGTGTATAATTTTTAGAACCGTGAATCTTAATTTTATTAATTTTAATGTATTCTTTTTCGTGTAATTTTACTCTTTTTTGTTGCTGTACCGGTTTTTTTTGTTGTTGAATTGCGATTGCTTCGAGGAAATCTGCATCTTCTAAGGCTATTTTTTCTCCTAAATCTATTAATTCTTTAGTTTTATCAAACGATATAACCGAATATCCTTTTATATTTGGATGCATATAAATATCAGTATTGTTTTTATTTTGAACATCTTCATCATACATCTGAAAACTAATAATTTGCATAATCATTTTAGGAGCAGAATCCAAAGCTTGGCGTTTTTCCAATTTATCTTG
This sequence comes from Flavobacteriaceae bacterium, assembly GCA_026988395.1. Lineage (GTDB taxonomy): Bacteria > Bacteroidota > Bacteroidia > Flavobacteriales > Flavobacteriaceae > S010-17. The sequence goes on from JALSLI010000197.1 coordinate 8,320, forward strand.
CACATCGACACCTATGATAACATCTACGTCCTTGTTTTTCATAATATCGATAGGAAAATTATCTACAATTCCGCCATCTACAAGTAATTTTCCGTCAATTTCAACAGGTTCCAGTAGTGTAGGGAAAGCACCGCTTGCTTTAACGGCTAATGGTAAAAAACCTTTTTCCATTACTACTTTGTCTCCATTTTCAATATCTGTTGCAACGCAATAAAACGGTATGGGTAATTTTTTAAAATTAGAAACATTATGCACGTGTTTGGTTAGTTTGGTCATTTCGTTTAATATATTTTGCCCTTTTGATAAAGCAACAGGCAAACCAACTTTCCAATTTTTTATTGGTAAGGTAAGTGCGTATTTTTCGGAATTTTGTTTTTGATAAAACGAATATTTTTCTCTTGGAATATTGTCTTGAATCAATTCATCAAAATTGTATGAATTAATAATCGAGTCGATTTGTTTGGCATTATATCCTGATGCATATAAACCGCCAATCATTGCTCCGGCACTGGTTCCGCCAATGTAATCCACACGAACACCTAGACTGTCTAAAACTTTTAAAACACCAATATGCGCAAATCCTTTTGCTCCTCCGCCTGATAAAACCAATCCTACTTTTAAATCTTTACGATAGTCTTTTGACTCTTGTTTTTCTTGTGAAAAAACAAAACTTGAAAAAATTAGAAAAAGGAGAATCCACGTGTTTTTCATCTTTTATCGAATAGAAGTAGTACTTAGACCAAAAGTATTAACTTTTTTATTAAAATGCAAAAAAATTTTTTCCGCTTTATCCTTGCCAATTATTTCTGTTAGACGTTCTAGACTTGCTTTTGTTACACGTTTAACAGATTTTAATTCTTTTAAAAGTTTTTCTTTTGTTTTATCACCAATTCCATGTATTAAATCGAGTTCTGATGTGATGGCAGATTTACTGCGTTTATTGCGATGATGTGTAATACCAAAACGGTGTGCTTCGTCTCGTAAACGTTGAATGATTTTTAGGGTTTCCGATTTTTTATCGAGATATAACGGAATGGGATCTTCCGGATAAAAAAGTTCTTCTAATCGTTTCGCAATTCCTATTATGGCAACCTTTCGGCGTAAGCCTAGTTTCTCTAAACTTTTAACGGCAGAGGATAATTGCCCTTTTCCTCCATCAATAATAATGAGTTGAGGTAGCGTTTGTTTTTCATCTAATAATCGTTTGTATCTGCGGTAAACGACTTCTTCCATAGAAGCAAAGTCATTTGGACCTTCTACGGTTTTTATATTAAAATGTCTGTAATCTTTTTTGCTTGGTTTGCCATTTTTAAACACCACGCAAGCTGCAACCGGATTTGTACCTTGAATATTAGAATTATCAAAACACTCGATATGTCGCGGTTCTACCAACAAGTGCAAATCTTTTTTCATTTGCGACATAATGCGATTTACATGTCGTTCAGGATCGGTAATTTTTACCTGCTTAAACTGTTCTTGACGGAAGTATTTTGCATTTCGTAAAGAGAGTTCTACAATCCGTTTTTTATCACCCGTTTTTGGAATGGTTACTTTTATGGTTTCGCCTAAATCTACTTTAAACGGTACGTAAATTTCTTTGGTTATCGAGTTAAATCGTTGACGGATTTCAACGATAAACAATTCTAATATTTCTTTATCGGTTTCGGCTAATTTTTTTTTGATTTCGGTAGTGTGTGATTGAATAATATTGCCGTTTACAATTTTTAAAAAATTCGCGTAAGCAAAATTTTCGTCAGATATAATACTAAACACATCTACATTAGAAATACTAGGGTTTACAATGGTAGATTTTGCTTGGTAATTTTGTAATAAATCTAATTTTTCTTTTATTTTTTGTGCTTCTTCAAACTCCATTTTTTCAGCAAATTCATGCATCATTTCTTTAAAACGAGCTAAGGATTGTGCAAAATTTCCTTTAATAATATGTTTTATTGCTTTAATATCTTGGTTGTAATCGCTTTCGGTTTGCAGTCCTTCGCAAGCTCCTTTACAGTTTTTTATATGGTATTCTAAACACACTTTGTGTTTTTTATTTTGAATGTTTTCTACCGATAAATTAAAGTTGCAAGTACGTAACGGATACAATTCTTTTATTAAAGAGAGTAATGCTCGTGCTGTTCTCACCGAAGTATAAGGACCAAAATATTCCGAACCGTCTTTTATAACACGTCTGGTTAAAAACACACGAGGAAATCGCTCTTTTTTAATACAAATAAACGGATAAGATTTGTCGTCTTTAAGTAAAATGTTATATCGAGGTTGGTATTTTTTTATAAGATTATTTTCTAATAATAAAGCATCCGTTTCAGTTTCAACTACAATATGTTCAATTTTTACGATTTTCTGAACAAGAATACGGGTTTTTCCGTTTTCATGATTTTTAGTAAAATAAGAACTTACTCTTTTTTTTAAGTTTTTGGCTTTCCCAACGTATATTACAGTGTCCTTTTTATCGTAATACAAGTAAACGCCCGCACTATCAGGTAATGTTTTTACTTGTAATGATAAATTATTGTCCAATTTTTATAGAATTGTTTTTAAGATTTGGCACTTAAGCCCAAAGCGTACAATTTTATTTTTTTTATCATACTCACCAAACCATTTGCTCTTGTTGGCGATAAGTGTTCTTTTAATCCGATTTTATCAATAAAATCAATGTTGGTATCTAAAATATCTTGAGCCTTTTGATTTGAAAACACACGGAGTAACAACGCAATAATTCCTTTGGTAATAATCGCATCGCTATCTGCTGTGTATTTTATGATATTGCCGTCTTTTTCGGCATGTAACCAAACTTTAGACTGGCAACCTTTGATGAGGTTGTCATCTGTTTTATATTTTTCGTCGATTATCGGAAGAGATTTCCCTAATTCTATTAAATAATCATATTTTTCCATCCAATCATCAAACATGCTAAATTCCTCTATAATTTCCTCTTGTATGTCTTGTATGTTCATGGTTTATTTTTTTGCAAATTTACGGAAATTTATGTGGAATTATTTGCTGTGTGATAAAAAGAAAATTTAACCGCAAAAATTCATCATCTTTATCCTTATAATATAGTTGCACCAAATCTTTAGTTTTTAATTTACAAATAACCTTTTATTAGTTGATGTAAAAAATCGTAACTTGCACGCATAAAAATCAATTATAAAAATGGAACAAATCCAACCTTATAAACCAAAAAATAAAATCCGTATTGTAACAGCAGCTTCTCTTTTTGACGGACACGATGCTGCCATAAATATTATGCGTAGAATCATTCAATCTACCGGAGTTGAGGTCATCCATTTAGGGCACGACAGAAGTGTAGAAGAAGTGGTTAATACCGCAATCCAAGAAGATGCAAATGCGATTGCAATGACTTCATATCAAGGCGGACATAATGAGTATTTTAAGTATATGTACGATTTATTGCAGGAAAAAGGAGCAAATCACATTAAGATTTTTGGTGGTGGTGGAGGTGTTATTTTACCTTCCGAAATCAAAGACTTAATGGCATACGGTATTACGCGTATTTATTCGCCTGATGACGGACGAAAAATGGGCTTGCAAGGAATGATTAACGATATGATTCAAAAATGCGATTTTAATGTTGCCGAATTAAATATTCCTAACCAAAAGAATATTAAAAATAAAGATGTTAACGCTATTGCGAGGTATATTTCGCTTGCAGAAAATAAACCTGAAGAGTTCGAAAAAGTTTTTATTCCTCAAAAGGAAAATACCATTCCGGTTTTAGGTATTACCGGAACCGGAGGAGCCGGAAAATCATCGTTGGTAGATGAATTGGTAAGACGTTTTTTAACCGATTTCCCTAATAAAGAAATTGCCATTGTATCGGTAGATCCTTCCAAAAGAAAAACCGGAGGTGCTTTACTTGGCGATCGTATTCGTATGAATGCCATAAAAAACGATCGTGTTTATATGCGTTCCTTGGCAACTAGACAATCTAATTTGGCACTTTCCAAACACGTGGCAAGTGCAATTGAAGTTCTAAAAAAAGCAAACTATGATTTGATAATTTTAGAAACTTCCGGAATCGGTCAAAGTGACACCGAAATTACAGAGCATTCCGACTTATCGCTCTATGTAATGACGCCGGAATACGGAGCAGCAACACAATTAGAAAAAATAGATATGCTCGATTTTGCCGATTTAATTGCTCTAAATAAATTTGATAAACGAGGTGCTTTAGATGCTTTGCGAGATGTTAAAAAACAATATATGCGAAACCATAATTTATGGGATACACCTATGGATAAAATGCCGGTTTACGGTACCATTGCCTCGCAATTTAACGATCCCGGAATGAATAGTTTATACCGAGAAGTAATTAATACGATAAACAGTAAATTTCCGGATAAAAAAATGGAAAGCAGTTTTGAAATCACTTCCGAAATGAGTGAAAAACAATTCATTATTCCGCCAAACAGAACGCGTTACCTTTCTGAAATAACCGAAATAAATCGTAAATATTTTCAAGATGCTAAAAAAGAAAAAGAAATAGCTCAAAGATTATTCGGAATTTTTAAAACCATTCTTTCGGCAGCAAATATAGATACCAATAAACACGAAGAATCTTCTTTTTTAACAGAGAACGGTTTAAATGAAGAAGAAATTATTCGCAATAGCGAAAAGTCCGAAAATCAAGACTTTTTAAACTTACTTTTTAAAGAGTTTGCAAGAGTGAAAATGGATTTAAATCCGCATCATTGGCAAACTATTTTTACTTGGAAAGAAAAAGTACAACGCTACAAAAATGAATACTATACTTTTAAAGTCCGTGATAAAGAAATTAAAATTAAAACGCATACCGAATCACTTTCGCACTTACAAATACCTAAAATTTCGTTACCTAAATATGAGGCTTGGGGTGATATTTTATATTGGACTTTAACCGAGAATGTTCCCGGAGAATTTCCATATGCAGCAGGAATTTATCCCTTTAAACGAACGGGAGAAGATCCAACCAGAATGTTTGCCGGAGAAGGAGGTCCGGAACGTACCAATCGCCGTTTTCACTATGTGAGTTTAGGAATGCCGGCAAAACGGCTTTCCACAGCATTTGATAGTGTTACGCTTTATGGAAATGATCCGGATTTAAGACCGGATATTTATGGAAAAATCGGTAATGCCGGTGTGTCGATTTGTTGTTTGGATGATGCTAAAAAATTATATTCCGGTTTTGAATTGACCAATCCAATGACTTCGGTTTCTATGACCATTAACGGTCCGGCTCCAATGATGCTTGGTTTTTTTATGAATGCTGCAATCGATCAAGAATGTGAAAAATATATTATAGAAAACGGTTTGGAAGATGAAGTAGAAGCAAAAATTAAAGAAATTTATAAGAAAAAAGGCGTTAAACGACCACAATATCAAGGCGAACTTCCAAAAGGGAATAACGGTTTAGGTTTAATGCTTTTAGGCGTTACCGGAGATGAGGTACTGCCAAATGACGTCTATCAAAAAATTAAAACAGAAACTATAGCCAAAGTGCGTGGTACTGTTCAGGCAGATATTTTAAAAGAAGATCAAGCACAAAACACCTGTATTTTTTCAACAGAATTTGCCTTGCGATTAATGGGTGATGTGCAAGAATATTTTATCGAAAATAATGTGCGTAATTTTTATTCGGTTTCTATTTCCGGTTATCATATTGCCGAAGCAGGTGCAAATCCGATTTCACAACTGGCGTTTACTTTGTCTAACGGATTTACTTACGTAGAATATTATTTATCCAGAGGAATGGATATTAATAAATTTGGTCCAAATCTATCCTTCTTTTTCAGTAATGGAATTGATCCCGAATATTCGGTTATCGGTCGTGTTGCCAGACGTATTTGGGCAAAAGCCATGAAAAATAAATATGGAGCCAATGCCAGAGCTCAAATGTTAAAATATCATATTCAAACATCCGGACGTTCATTGCACGCACAAGAAATTGATTTTAATGATATTCGTACTACTTTACAAGCTCTTTATGCAATTTACGATAATTGCAACTCGCTACACACCAATGCGTATGACGAAGCTATTACTACGCCAACCGAAGAGAGTGTGCGTAGAGCAATGGCAATTCAGTTAATTATTAATAAAGAATTGGGTTTGGCTAAAAATGAAAATCCGATTCAAGGAGCTTTTATTATTGAAGAATTAACCGATTTGGTAGAGGAAGCCATTTATTTGGAATTTGACCGTTTAACGGAAAGAGGAGGCGTTTTAGGAGCAATGGAAACCATGTATCAACGAAGTAAAATACAAGAAGAAAGCTTGTATTATGAAACATTAAAACACACAGGAGAGTTCCCGATTATCGGAGTAAATACCTTTTTAAGTTCGAAAGGTTCTCCAACCGAAATACCAAAAGAAGTAATCCGTGCAACCGAAGAAGAAAAACAATATCAAATAGAAGTAATTAAAAATTTACATAAAGGAAACAAAGAAAAAACCGAAAAACAACTCAAATTATTACAAGAAAAAGCTGTAAACAACGAAAATATATTCGCTCAATTAATGGAAGCAACTAAAGTGTGTTCTATTGGTCAAATAACAGATGCGTTGTTTAAAGTAGGCGGGCAATACCGCAGAAATATGTGATTTAATAACCTTTTAAAGCATCAATAAACGCGATTAAACCGTCTAATTCTACGTGATCCATAATTACCACTTTGAAAAGATGAAAGTATTTTGAGCAATTAATGGAGGTAATCAAACTGTGCTATGTTGGTCAAACTACATAATAGTTGTTTGAAGTATTTGACAGCAGTAGTAGCTACTTAACCTAAACTCAATGTTGTTCTAGCTATTCCTATAATTTGATTAGATAAAGTGAGCCAAGCTTATCAATATTTAATTAAGTTTGTGATTTCAAAATTATAATTCAATTCTTTTGATAATTTTTTAATATTCTTTATGGTATTAAGTAATTCAACATATTTACTTTTAAAGATTAATTTCCCCAAAAAGCCCAGTTTCCAATAGAAAACAGTTGTAATTTTGTTATTTAAAAATTTGTTTGATAGTTTATAATAAAAATTATTTATATCAAAATCTCTGTTCAATTTAAAATTACAATTATTGTTTTTATTCGATTCCATTTTAATGATAAATTAATATTGTTTACGTTCGAATTTAGTTGTTAAATTGTTGATCCGATACGTCACAAGTGCAAGTTGCTGTTCCTGTAAATATCCCAACAAGGTAACCAACTCCTCCAAAAAGAAATCCTCCTATAAGGGCTTGACCACCAATACAAGCGTCATAAGACGGGCAATTACCACCATTAATAACTTCCATTTGATTAATTTCTAAATTTTTCATAAAAGTACATTTTTTAAGATAAAACACAAAATTGAAAATATTTTTTTATTCAATTTGCTAATTTATCAGGTTATTAATTGTTTTTTACAACTTACTTTAAAGACGCTTGTAGTTTACGTCTTTATACTACGTAATATTTTGTAACGTATCACACTGTATGATTACTATGCAAAAATACAAACAAATAGAATATGTTATTATGTAAAAAACGGGTATTTTTAGTCTAATTTTGCATATAATATTATTTCTATTAAATAAAATCTCGAAATGTTACGAAAAAAATCATTTAAAAATAGGTGTTTTTACTCGTTTTATTAATTATACAAAAAGAATCAATTAGTGTTGCCTTAAATAAAGCTGATGCTATCTCTTTCATTAAAAAGGTTTATTGAGGGCTTCACTTTATGTAAAACCCCCACTTTTTCGGGTGTTAAATTATTTTTTTAGAGTATATGTATTTTACAAAAATGTACTTACTTTTGAAATAGACTAGAAAAATAAACGTATATGTCAATTAGAGAGACATCGATGTAGTATTTATATTTCTTTTAAAGCATCAATAAACGCGATTAAATCGTCTAATTCTACGTGATCCATAATTACCACTTTGTACCATTTTGGATTGCCGTTATGGGTATCCGGAACCAATTCGTATTTATTAGCAATAGCTTCCGGAACATATTTGGCATGAATGGTAATGATATTCATTCGTGGATTTCGGTAATATTTTATGTTTAATTCGTCTAATTGTTTACAGAACCAATCCGTTCGCATAAGTAAAATGGATATTTTTTCAAACCAACCGTAAAATCCATATGAAAATAAAATCATCCAAACGGCAATTGCATTAGTTCCTGATCTACTTCCGGAAACGGTTACATCCGTTCCATTTACGTATTGAGCTTCTTTGGTTGCGGCGTAAGTGATTAATCCTTTTCTACATAAAAATATACCTGTTCCGTAAGGAGCTTGCAGCATTTTATGTGCATCAATGGTAATGGATGAAATATCCGGATTAGAAAAATCAATTCGGTTTGTATCTTTTGAACTATTTGCTTTAAAAGGATAGATAAATCCACCAAAAGCACCATCGATATGAATGCGAAATTCCACGTCGTTTTTTCGTAAAGCTTCTGTATAAATTTTTGGATCATCCACAGAACCAAACATGGTGGTTGCCATATTAGAAACTACAATAAAATATTTTTTTCCGTTTTCTTTTTGGGTTTTTATTATTTTGTCTAATGCATCTGTTAAAATTTCTCTTGTTTCAAAATCAACCGGAACAAAAGCAATATCCAAATCTAATAAATTAGCACCTTTTGGCATAGAATAGTGTGAGTCCTCCGAGCAGAGAATTATAATTTCATCTTGCTTGGCTTGGTATTCTTTTTTAAACATATTACGGTAAACCCATAAAGCTTCAATATTGGCTTCTGTTCCACCTGTAGCGATATATCCGTCGTATTTTTCTTCGTTACAATAAAAAATATCTACGGCTAAAACCTGTAAAACTTCACGTTCAATTTGTTGCGTTCCGTTAAAGGCATGTTCCGATTCGCCAAAAGTATGGCAACCAATATTATTTGGATTTTTAACAAAAGCCTGTAATAATGGAGAATCTTTTAAAAAGGAAACATCAGTATTAAAAACTTTATCGTCTAGTTTTGAAGCAGGATATCCTAAAGAAATATCGCTTTCAAAATCAACTGTATCTTTTAAAGCTTCTCGGATTCTTTTATTCTGTTGCTCTTTGGTGAGTCTTTTCCAGTATTTCATAATTCCATTTTATTCATTAAATCGTTTGCAAAAATACGAATAATGAAAAAAATAAACGTTATAACTTGATTGATTTACGGATTATTTAATGCAAACAGGTAAAATTTCATTTTTTGTTAAACAATATCGTTTTACCATATCATTTGGTAATTTTTTGGTATAATCTATTTCATTTACTGTAAAACCTACTTGACGTAAGCGATCAAAATAATCTTTACCATATATTCTAACATGGTCGTATTGTCCGAAATGTTTGCTTCTTTCCTCAGGAGAAGTAATGGAAAAATCTTCGTATGTTTTTTCTAAGTTGAGGTCTTGCGGTACTTGAAAAACACCAAATCCTCCGGGTTTTAGAACACGATACAGTTCTTGCATGGCTTTTTTATCATCTTCAATATGTTCTAAAACGTGATTGCATAAAACGACATCAAATTGATTATCCTTAAATGGCAAGTTTAAAATATTAGCTTTTACATCGACTATTGGCGAGTGTAAATCGGCAGTAATGTAATCTAAGTTTTTTAATTTTTTAAATCGATTTATAAAGCATTGCTCCGGTGCTATATGTAAAACTTTTTTTGGTTTTATAAAAAAATCGGTTTCATTTTTTAAATACAACCAAAGCAGGCGATGTCTTTCTAATGAGAGTGTACTTGGCGACAAGGCATTTTCACGTTGTTTGCCGTAGCCGTAAGGTAATAATTTTCGAAATGTTTTTCCGTCGATTGGATCTTCGTAGGTGTTTCCTTTATAGTATAAATTTAAAAAAGGTCTTACCAAATAACTTATTTTGATAAGATAAGGTCTTGGAATAGTGTTTAAAATGCTTTTAAAAAGGGTCATTATTTTTGATGAAATTCGTCTTCTTCGTTAGATTTTATTCCTAATGCATCGTAAATGTATTTAAAAGTAGATAGCAATTCCGGTTTACCGTTAACAATTGCCACATCATGTTCAAAATGAGCAGAAGGTTTTTTATCGGCAGTTAAGATTGTCCAACCGTCTTTTAATTGAATAATTTGATGTGTTCCCATATTTACCATTGGTTCTATGGCAACAACCATACCTTCCTTAAATTTTTTACCACGCCCTCTACGACCGTAATTTGGCATTTCAGGATCTTCGTGCATTTTTCTTCCTAGTCCGTGCCCAACAAGTTCACGCACAATACCATAACCGTGTTTTTCACAATAATTTTGTATTGCAAAACCCGCATCACCAACGCGATTTCCGGCTTTTAGCTGTCTAATACCTTCGTATAGGCTTTCTTTGGTTACTTGGAGTAATTTTTTGGTTTCCGGAGCCACTTCGCCAACCTCAAAAGTATATGCATGATCGCCGTAAAATCCGTTTTTTAAAACACCGCAATCTACCGAAATAATATCGCCTTCTTCAAGAGGTTTATCTGTAGGAATTCCGTGTACTACTTGTGCGTTTGGACTCATACAAAGTGTATTTGGGAAATCATATAAACCTAAAAAACCAGGAATTGCATCGTGATCTCGTATAAATTCTTCTGCAAGTTTATCAAGGTGTAATGTGGTAACTCCGGATTTTATTTCGGAGGCAACCATACCTAATGTTTTAGAAACTAATAAGGCACTTTCGCGAATTAATTCAATTTCTTCTGGTGTTTTAATTTTTATCATGGAAACTATAATCTGTAAATGAGATTGCAAAGATACTTCTTTTAAAAAATAATTTTATTAATTATGTATATTTTCTTATATTTGGGATAAGGTTAATAATTGTAACATAAGTTACAAATAAATGATGTGATTTGGTGTTATCTTTGCACCACAATTAATTATAAAATAATATTAACTAAAAAAGTATATAAAATGGGATTATTTGGATTTTTTGGAGGTGGTTCAGACACCAATCAAATTAAAGAGTATTTAGACAAAGGAGCAGTAGTGTTAGATGTAAGAACACCTGCTGAATGGGCTGAAGGAAAAGTAGAAGGATCAAAATTGATTACTTTAAACGACATACCAAACAAAGTACAAGAAATTAAATCATGGAACAAACCGGTAGTAGTGGTTTGTAGAAGTGGTGGTAGAGCAGGTACAGCCTTAAACTACCTAAAAAATGCCGGTATCGACGCTATTAATGGTGGTGCTTGGCAGAATGCAGCAATCTAACAACTATTGTAGCATTAAATTTTTCATAATAAAGTGTTTTTAAAAACCGTTACTTTTTTAGTAATGGTTTTTTTATTGCCTTTATTTTGTTTTTTTAACGTATTTTGTTAAGATAACAATGTGTTGATCGCCTACGCGACCTTCAATATGTTCGGCATTATCGTGGACTAAAGAAATACGATGAACGGCTTCACCACGTTTTGCTGTAAATCCGCCGCCTTTTACTTTTAAATCCTGAATTAAGACTACAGAATCACCATTTTGTAGGATGTTTCCATTACAATCTTTGTGGATGATTTTAGTGCTTGGATCTACATGGTCTCCGGTGGCTTCCGCCCATTTTAAGACATCGTCTTCAAAATACATCATATCGATTAAATCGGATGCCCAATCTTGTGAAGAATATTTTAATTTATTAAGCATTCGCCAAGCAGTAACTTGTACCGGAGTATGCTCAGACCACATGCTGTCATTTAAACATCGCCAATGATTTGCATCTAATTCGGTTTTACCTTCTAATTGGTTTTTACACGTTTCGCAAACAAGAATGGTATTTTTCTCAGTTATATCATCTGTTACAGGAGGTACTTTAAAGATACTTAATTTTTCTTTATGTCCGCATAACTCACAAGATTCATTGCTACGTTTTTTTAATAATCGTTCTATACTCATGTTAATTATTTAATATTGTTCATTTTCATTTGGGAAATCTTTGGATTTAACATCTAAAATATAATTTTTAAAAGCACCGGTCATTTCGTCATATAAGTTAAGATATCTTCTTAAAAAACGCGGATTAAATTCATGTGTCATACCAAGCATATCGTGCATAACGAGTACTTGACCATCGACATCTACTCCGGCTCCAATTCCGATTACAGGAATATATAAACTATCAGCAACTTCTTTTGCTAATTTAGCAGGAACTTTCTCTAATACTAAGGCAAAGCAACCTAATTTTTGGAGTAATAAAGCATCTTCTTTTAATTTTTTTGCTTCTTCCTCTTCTTTAGCTCTTACGGTGTAAGTTCCAAATTTATAAATAGATTGTGGTGTTAAACCTAGGTGACCCATTACCGGAATTCCGGCAGTTAAAATTCTGGAGATCGATTCTGATATTTCCGAACCACCTTCTAATTTAACCGAGTGACCACCGGTTTCTTTCATAATTCGTATAGCGGATTCTAAGGCTCTACGTGAATTCCCTTGATAGGTTCCAAAAGGTAAATCTACTACAACCAAACATCTTTCTATTGCTCTTACAACCGAAGCAGCATGATAAATCATTTGATCTAATGTTATGGGTAATGTAGTTTCGTGACCTGCCATTACATTTGAAGCAGAATCACCAACAAGAATAATATCTATTCCGGCATGATCTACGATTTTTGCCATGGTATAATCATAAGCTGTGAGCATGGCAATTTTTTCGCCGTTTTGCTTCATTTCGTGTAATGATTTTACCGTAATTCGTTTGTATTGTTTTTTTGCTGTTGACATTATTGTTTATTAAATGTATCGTTTTAAAAGTTTGTAAAGGTAAAAATAATATAAGTTTTGTATCGATAAAATGGATTGTTTTTATAGATTATCTATTTTATCTTGGGTTTTTTTAATAAAATCGGAATCTTTAATTTCTTCTACTTTTTCTAAAATGGAAGGGAAAACTGTTGGAGCGAAGTTTTTTACCGGAGTGTATAAAACAGAACTATTTAGTATTTCTTGAGAAACAAACGGAATGGTGTCGTTTAATTTACCAAACATACTTATTATAACACTTAAAATTAATCCTATTTTGGCTGCACCGAAAATTCCGCCGGCAATTTTATTTAAAAAACCTAATTGTGCAGCGTTAACCATTTTTGTAACCAGTTTTCCGATAAGAGAAATACCAAAAAGAATGACTAAAAAGGTAAGAGCAAAAGCAACAACTTGTAGTATATTTGGTTGCCAATTTACTTTTTGTTTAAGCCAACCTGCAATAAAATATGAAAAGTGAATGGCACCATAGAGTCCGGTAAGTAAAGAAACCAGTGAAGCAATTTCAACAAAAAGGCCTTTGTTAAAACCTTTAACTAAACCATAAACCAAGAAAATGGCAAGGATAATATCAATATAATTCATTTGAATGTTTTTTACAAATATAAAATTATATTAGCAAATCTGTTGTTTTAGTAAAATAAAAACGAGTTAAAAGGACTTTGTTACTTTTAACTCGTTTCTTTAAATTTATTTGTAAATCTGTCTTATTGCTTCATTGCAACCTCTGATTTTTTAACTTTTAGCTCGGATAATACTCTTAAAGCTTCTTCTACATAAGGATCTTTTTTTAGATTTTTATGCCAAACTTCTCGTTTTTTTGCCAGTGTAGAATCTTGTTTGATTAAAGGTAACTCATAACTTGGTGATTCAAAAGTAAGACCATTATCGTAGTCTTTAATTTTATCGAATTTTTTAGATTCTTTTTGGTGTTTTTCAATATCCTTTTTATATTCCTCTAATTTTAGGTAAACCAATTTATCATCTTGATTTTTCTTTAACCATTTTGCATTTTCATCAATTAATTGGAATTGCGGATTATTGTTAACACGTTGATTACTTTCGTTTACAACTTGTTTTTTATTTTCATAGAAATCTAATGGATGGTATTTTGCAGGTTCAATTTTGTCCCATTTTAAAGGGTTTTCTTCTTCGCGTTCTCCAATTCCCATATAGGTATATTTATCCGGTACGGCAATGTCAGATGAAACACCTTTTAATTGCGTGGAGCCACCATTGATACGGTAAAATTTTTGAATAGTCATTTTTAGAGCTCCAAGAGGTTTACCGTAGTGGATAACACGATTTAAAGGTACAATATTTTGTACGGTTCCTTTACCGAAAGTTTGTTTGGAACCTATGATTACAGCTCGATTATAATCTTGCATTGCGGCTGCAAAAATTTCGGAAGCAGAAGCAGATAATTCGTTAACTAAAATAACTAATGGTCCGTTCCATTGAATTTTTTTATCGGTATCTTTATCAATTCTCGGTTTGCTGTTTGTATATTTTACTTGTACAACAGGGCCGTCTTTAATAAATAAACCAGCAATTTCTATGGCAGTTTTTAAAGAACCTCCACCATTATTTCTTAAATCTATAATTAAGCCTTCGATACCGTCTTTTTTGAGTTCTTCAATTTCTTTTTTCATATCGGAGTAAGAATTACGATAATCTTTGGTATTGTTAAAATCGATATAAAATCCGGGTAAATGGATAATACCGTATTTTTTGCCATTAAAATTCACTTTACCGGATTTTGCAAAAGTTTCTTCTAATTCTACTACATCTCTAACAATAGGAATTACTTTAATAGATCCGTCAATTTTTTTAACAGTTAATCGTACTTCGGTACCTTTTTTTCCTTTGATAAATTCAATTGCATCATCTAAACGCATCCCAACGATATCTAATGGTTCTTTGTCACCTTGTGCAACTTTTAAGATGATATCACCAACTTCTAAATCGCCTTGTCGCCAAGCAGGACCTCCTGAAATCAGCTCAACAATTTTTGTGTAGTCGCCTTTTTTTTGTAATCTGGCTCCTATTCCTTCTAGTTTACCCGACATTTCTTGGTCGAATTTCTTTTTAATTTTTGGTGAGAAATAAGTAGTGTGTGGATCAAAAGTTCCGGTAATGGTGTTTAAGTACATAGCAAACCAATCATCATCATTTAATTCGTCCATTCTGGTGTAATATTCATCCATACTTTTTAAAGCATCCTCTCTAGATTCTTTTTCCAATTCTTTAAACGATTTCTTTTTGTAATTTACACTGTCTTTTTCTTTTTGATTTTCATCTTCAATTTTGTCGTGTAATCTACTAAGTACGTTTAATTTTAGTTGTTTTCGCCATAACTCTTTTCTTTCTTTTTCGTTTTTAGGAAACTGTTTTTTATCATAATCCAAACTTAGGGTTTCGTTTTTGTCAAAATTAAAAGGTTTTTTTAAAAGCTCTTTATAAAATTCTTTTGTTTCATTATTTCGCTTTAAAAAACGATCGGTAACTACTCTAAAAAAAGTAATGTCTTCGGCATTTATTTGGTTGTCAATTTCATTTTTGTATGTTTCAAATTGGTTGATGTCTTTTTTTAAGAAAAACCGTTTCGTTGGGTCTAAAACCTCAATATATTTATTAAAAACTTTATTGGAAAAAGCATCATCAAATTTATTTGGATTGTAATGGTATTGTTTTAGAGCATCTCTGGTTAATGAAATTAAAACTTTATCTTTTTCGGTATCGGTTTGCGAAAATAAAGTGCAACTCCACATACTACCAATAACCAAAGTTAGTATTAGTATAATTTTATAGTTAGCTTTCATAAATCTTGTTATTTTTATCATTTCTTTGAAATAGTTCACTAAAATAATGCCATTATTTCAAATACGTATGTAATTCTTCCTTTTTTTTCCTTTTTTAAGAAAATTTTAATCTTTTTGTGCCAAATTGTTCAAACTTATTTATCAAATAAACTATCTTTGCAACATGATTTTATTTATTGGTGGTTCCGAAATGTTTTTTATTGCCGTTTTAGTGGTAATGATTTTTGGTGCCGATAAAATCCCGGAGATTGCTCGAGGTTTAGGTAAGGGATTACGCCAGATAAAACATGCTACAAACGACATCAAAAGAGAAATTACCGAATCGGCAAAAGAAAGCGGTTTAGATACCGAATTGCTTGGCGATTTAAAAAATACGGTAAACGATATTAAAAAAGATGTTACCGAAAATTTTGATGATATTACCGGTCCTATTAAACGCAAACGTTAATGCTTTTTGTACAACAGAATATTTGGGATGAATTAATTAGGCAAGACCGTGAGTTATTGGTGCAATTAAACGCATTAGGATCTGATAAATGGGATGCTTTTTGGCTGTTGGTTACCAATCAATTTAATTGGATTCCGTTATTTTTATTCCTGTTTTTTTTGTTGTTTAAAGCTTATGGTTGGAAAAAAGGAATTGTCTTGGTTTTAATAGCGGCATTGTTAGTTACTTTTTCCGATCAATTGGTTAATTTGATTAAAAATAGCGTCATGCGTTTGCGACCAAATAATGATTTGGAATTAAAAACAATTATTAGAGCCTTAAAACATCCACACGGATTTAGTTTCGTTTCCGGGCATTCTACAACTTCGTTTGCAGTAACTGTTTTTATGGTTTCGCTGTTGCGGAAACATTACAAATACATCGTATTTTTATTTTTATGGCCAATGCTTTTTGCATATAGCAGGATTTATTGTGGTGTGCATTTTCCGATTGATATTTTTATGGGAATGCTTTTAGGGATAACTATTGGACTTCTATTTTATAGATTTAGTCAGATAATTTTACGAAAAGTAAATAGTTAACTTAAGTGATAAGATTTAAGAAAAGTAAAATAGCTTTAAAACGAAAAGCTATAAAGAATATGGATTAACTTTTTTTAAAAGCTCTTAACATTTCGCGTTTTCCTTTTGGACCCGGAATTTTCTCTACATTAAAACCGACTGCTAACATCGCTCTGCGAACCGAGCCTTTAGCCGAATAAGTAACTAAAACACCGTTGTTTTTTAAAGACAGAAACATTTTTTTAAACAGTTCTTCCGTCCATAATTCCGGTTGTACTCTTGCTCCAAAAGCGTCGTAATAAATTAAATCGAATTTAGCAATATCATTAATATCTCTAAAATCTTTTTTCCTTTTCGTTAAACGGAATTGTTTGTCAATTTCAGATAATTCATCCCATTTTGAAAGGTGTAATTTTTCAAAAATTGCTTTATGGTTTTTGGCATTTAAGGTTTTCGGATAGTTTAATAGAGTGATTTCTTTTTCGGATAACGGAAATTTTTCAATACCATCATAATAGATGGATAAATTCCTTTTTTTACTTTCCAAATAAGTAATAAAGGCATTTAAACCGGTACCAAATCCGATTTCTAAAATAGAAACCGTACTATTATCTTTAAATAAATCCAATCCCGAATGTATAAAAACGTGATAAGCTTCTTGGATAGCACCGTGTTTAGAATGGTATTGCTCTTTCCATTTTGGTAAGTGAAAACTAGTGGAGCCATCACCGGTAATAAAAACTTTTTTTTCCAAATTTATAAGATTGTTAATTTAGCTTATTTATTTTATGAATACTAAAATATATCGCATTAATTTTAGTTAATAACTAAAAAGGATAATATTTTTTTGAACAAGTATTAAGTTGTATTTTTGCAAAAATAAACGATTTATGGATACGGACATTTTAAACAGCATAAAAATTGAAAAAACAACACAATCTAAATTGCCAAAAGATGGTATAAATGATTTAAAATTTGGTAGTACTTTTACCGATCATATGTTTATTGTACAGTATAAAGACGGCAAATGGCAAGAGCCAAAAATTATGCCTTATCAGCCGTTAGAATTAGATCCTTCGACACGTGTTTTTCATTACGGACAAGCTATTTTTGAAGGCATGAAAGCATATAAAGATACCAACAATAAAACTTGGTTGTTTAGGCCATTAGACAATCAAGAGCGTTTAAATAAATCTGCTGTTCGTATGCAAATGCCTGAATTACCAAAGGAAATTTTTATGAACGGTTTAACTGAATTGCTAAAATTAGAAAAAGATTGGATTCCAACAGCAGATGGAAACTCACTTTATATTAGACCTTTTATGATTGCCAGCGGTAGAGGTATTTATGCAGCACCATCAGATGAATATTTTTTTATGATTATAGCTTCGCCATCAGGTAAGTATTATAGTAAAGATGTTAATGTTGTTATTGCTGAGCATTACAGTCGTGCTGCAAATGGAGGCGTTGGAGCTGCAAAAGCAGCAGGTAATTACGGAGCACAGTTTTATCCTACACAACAGGCAATAAAAAAAGGATTTGATCAAATAATTTGGACAGATTCCACACACACTTATTTAGAAGAAGCAGGTACGATGAATGTATTTTTTAGAATAAACGATACATTGGTCACAGCACCAACATCCGAACGTATATTAGACGGTGTTACCAGAAAAAGCATTATCGCTTTAGCTGAAAATATGGGAATTCCTGTAGAGGTTAGAAAAATTTCGGTACAAGAAATTAAAGATGCTGCAAGAAACGGTGAGTTAAAAGAAATGTTTGGAGCCGGAACAGCAGCGGTTATTACGCCAATAGCTAAATTCTCGCATCGCGATGAGGAATTTGAATTGCCTAAATTAGAAAATCGTTATTCCGATATGTTTAAAAAGAAATTAACCGATATTCAATACAACCGTGACGAAGATCCTTTTGGATGGCGTTACTTGGTAGAATAAACAAAATTGGTTAAAGTATTATAAAAAAAGCTTCATTTATAAATGAAGCTTTTTTTATATAAGATTTTTCTGTAAAAATTTTATGGATTAAAAACCTAATTCAACACCTAATTTTTTAGCCATTAATTTAGTGATACGTTCTTTAAGTTTCGGGAATTTAATTTTTTCGATAACATCATTTCCAAAAGCATAAAGTAATAAAGCGTGTGCTTCTTTTTTGGGGATTCCGCGTTGTTGCATATAAAATAAGGCAGTTTCATCTAATTGTCCGATAGTACAACCATGCGAACATTTTACATCATCTGCAAATATTTCCAATTGAGGTTTAGCATAAATAGTAGATTTATCACCAATTAAAATGGAATTGTTTTGCTGAAAAGCATTAGTTAATTGTGCTTTTTGATGAACGATTACTTTTCCGTTAAAAACACCGGTTGCTTTATCTGCGTAAATTCCTTTATAAAGCTCATGGCTTTCGCAATTTGGTTGGTTGTGGTAAACCACTGTGTGATTATCTACGTATTGTTTGTTTCCTAAAAGGGAAAATCCGTTTAAATTAGATTCTAAACGCTCGCCTTCTTGATAGAATTCCAGATTGTTTCTAGTGAATTTTCCACCAAAACTAAAGGTGTTTACCGAAACAATACTATTGTCTTTTTGTTGTACAAAAGTTTGATCGATAAGCGATGCTTTTTCGGTGTCATTTTGAATTTTATTATAATCTACAATGGCTCTTTTAGCGGCAAATATTTCGGTAACTGAATTAGTAAAATTAGAGGAATCATCTATTGTTTGATGTCTTTCTAGAATTTGTACATGCGAATTTTCATCAACAACAACTAAATTTCTTGGTTGTAAAAATTGATTCCCATTTAAAGAAAAATAAATGATTTGAATTGGTTTTGATACAACCGTATTTTTAGGAATATGGATGAATGCACCTTGTTGTGTAAAAGCAGTATTTAAATGCGTTAAGCTTTCGTTATTTTTAGCTATTTTATTAAAATAATGATCTAAAATTAGCTTGTATTTCGGTTTTTTTATAGCCGATGATAATAGGCAAACATCAATTCCGGAATGTGTAGTTTCCGACAAGAAAGAGCTGTAAACGCCATTGATAAAAACGATTTTATAAGTATCTACATCTTGAATAAAATATTTTTTTACATCATTAAGTTCTACAGCTGCTTCATAAGAGTTTGTAATTTCATAGTCCTTATTTATAATTGCTTTAAGAGGGGTGTATTTCCATTCTTCTTCTTTTTTTGTAGGAAAACCTTTGTTTTCAAAAGCCTCAAATGCCTTTGTTCGTATTGGATGTATGGAGTCGTCAATATGAAGTTCTCCTTTATTTTCCAATTCAAAAAAACCGGTAGTTAATTTATCTTTTAAATTCATTTTATCTATGTCTAAATGCTCATTTTTATTTTAACCAGTCGTATCCTTTTTCTTCTAGCTCGTGTGCCAATTCTTTACCGCCGGATTTAATGATTTTTCCGTTGTGTAAAACATGCACAAAATCCGGTACAATATAATCTAAAAGACGTTGATAGTGCGTAATAACCAATACGGCGTTGTCCTTATTTTTGAGTTTATTTACACCGTTTGCTACAATTTTTAGAGCATCGATATCCAAACCGGAATCTGTTTCATCTAAAATTGCCAATTTAGGTTCTAACATTGCCATCTGAAAAATTTCGTTTCGTTTTTTTTCACCACCTGAAAACCCTTGATTTAAAGATCTGGATAAAAATTTGCGATCCATTTCTAGTAATTCGGATTTTTCTTTAATCATTTTAAGCATATCTTTTGCCGGTAAATCTTCTAATCCTTGTGATTTACGTTTTGCATTGATTGCTGCTTTTATAAAGTTTGTGGTTGTAACACCCGGAATTTCGACAGGATATTGAAAGGACATAAAAATTCCTTTATGAGCACGTTCTTCCGGTGATAAATCTAAGATACTTTCTCCTTCAAATAAGATATCACCTTTGATTACATCATACGTTTCGTTACCGGCGATAACGGAAGACAAAGTACTTTTTCCTGAGCCGTTTGGGCCCATTATTGCGTGGACTTCTCCGGGTTTTATCGTTAAATTAATTCCTTTTAAGATTTCATTATTTTCGATTCCTGCGTGTAAATCTTTTACTTCTAATATTGGTTTACTCATTTTATAATATTTTTTTCAATCTAACTTTCCTAAAAAAATAGAATTGGTTTTTCTTTTTTAATATGATTATTTATTTTTATCTATCCAACACTTCCTTCCAAAGAAATTTCCAATAATTTTCTGGCTTCTACAGCGAATTCCATTGGTAATTTATTTAAAACCTCTTTACTAAATCCGTTTACGATAAGAGCGATGGCTTTATCGGTGTCAATACCTCTTTGGTTACAATAGAAAATTTGATCTTCACCAATTTTACTGGTAGTTGCTTCGTGTTCTATTTGTGCTGTGTTGTTTTTACATTCAATATACGGAAAAGTGTGTGCTCCACATTTATCGCCCATTAATAGAGAGTCACATTGCGAAAAATTACGAGCATTTTCGGCTTTATTATGTACTTGAACCAATCCGCGATATGAATTTTGGGATTTTCCGGCAGATACACCTTTTGATATAATGGTACTTTTGGTGTTTTTACCTAAATGAATCATTTTTGTTCCGGTATCTGCTTGTTGGTAATTATTGGTTACTGCGATAGAATAAAATTCGCCAACCGAATTATCTCCTTTTAAGATGCAACTAGGATATTTCCAAGTAACGGCACTTCCGGTTTCTACTTGTGTCCAAGAAATTTTTGCATTAGTTTCACACAATCCTCTTTTGGTAACAAAGTTAAAAACGCCACCTTTTCCGTTTTTATCTCCGGGATACCAATTTTGAACGGTAGAATATTTAATTTCGGCATCATCTAGTGCGATTAATTCTACTACTGCTGCGTGTAATTGGTTTTCATCACGTTGTGGAGCGGTGCAGCCTTCAAGATAACTTACATAACTTCCTTTATCGGCAATTAAAAGTGTTCGTTCAAATTGACCGGTTCCGCCTTCGTTTATACGAAAATAGGTAGAAAGTTCCATCGGACATTTAACGCCTTTTGGAATATAGCAAAAAGAACCATCGGTAAAAACCGCGGAATTTAATGCGGCGTAAAAATTATCTGTTTTAGGGACAATAGTACCTAAATATTTTTTTACCAAATCCGGATGTTTTTGAATAGCTTCGGAAATAGGCATAAATAAAATTCCTTTTTCGGCAAGTGTTTTTTTAAATGTGGTTGCAACCGAAACGGAATCAACTACAATATCCATTGCAACTCCGGCTAAACGTTTTTGTTCATTGATGGAAATGCCTAATTTTTCGTACATTTTAAGCAACTCATCATCTACTTCGTCTAAACTGTCTAATTGCTTTTTTGGTTTAGGAGCAGAATAGTAAGAAATAGCTTGAAAATCCGGTTTAGGATAATTTACATTTGCCCAATCCGGTTCTTCCATATTTTTCCAGATACGATATGCATCCAATCTCCATTCGGTCATCCATTGTGGCTCATTTTTCTTTTTAGAAATAGCAATAATTACTTCTTCGTTCAATCCTTTAGGGAAAGTTTCGGCATTTAAATCAGAATAAAATCCATATTCATATTCTTGATTTTCTAATTCCTTTTTTAAATCTTCTTCTGTATATTTACTCATAATATTTATCTTTTTTTCCTTATTAATAAGGAATCATTTTATAAAGAAAAGGATTCGCCACAACCACAAGTTCGTTGTGCGTTTGGGTTATTAAAAACAAAACCTTTTCCGTTAAGTCCACCTTCATATTCAAGCGTTGTTCCTGCTAAATATAGGATGCTTTTTTTTTCAACAACAATTTTAATATCATTATCCTCAAAGATAGAATCATTTTCGTTTTTTTTATTGTCAAATTTTAATTCATAAGATAAACCGGAGCAACCACCACTTTTTACGCCAACACGTACAAAGTCAGATTGCGGATTATATCCTTCTTCCTCCATCATGTTTGAGATTTTCTTTTTTGCAATTTCGCTTACTTTTATCATAATAATATAGATTGATTCTAAATAAGTGCAAATATAGGTAAAGTTTCGGCAATTAAATGTTAAGAATAAGAAAAAAACGAGGTAAATATTCATTTTTAAATAACCTATCTGTTTAAAAATTAACACATTTATTTGAATAATTGGATAAATTAATATAAATTTGTCGCAATCGTATTAAAAAAATGCAACTAACCAATATTTTTTTAAGAAACTTTATATGAAAAAAAATTTACTTTTAATTGTGTTTACATTATTGATTTCTATACCCTCAATATTTGCACAACAAGACCCTCAGTACACACATTATATGTATAATATGAATGTGGTAAACCCTGCTTATGCAGGAAGTAGAGAAACATTAAGTATCGGATTATTAGGAAGAACCCAATGGGTTGGAATCGATGGAGCACCACAGACAATTACTGCTAATATTCACGCCCCGGTTGGCAGAAATTTAGGATTAGGATTGTCTATTATAGCCGATAAGATAGGACCGGTAAAAGAGCAAAACGCGTATGCAGATGTTTCTTATACGATAGAAACTTCCGAAGACGGGAAATTATCTTTCGGATTAAAAGGAGGTGTTACCTTTTTTAATGCAGCCTTAAGTTCTATTTTATTACCTGACGGAACTACCGGCGGAAGCTCGGCAGATGTGTTGTTTCAAAATGACGGAAAAGGAACTTTTCCAAATATAGGAGCCGGTATTTATTATCATACCGATGATTATTACTTAGGCTTTTCGATACCAAACTTTTTAGAAACCCCACATTTTAAAGATGTGACATCCAGCACAGTAACCTTAGAAGCATCCGAGAAGATGCATGCCTTTTTTACGGCAGGTTACGTATTTGATTTAAGCGATAACGTGCAATTTAAACCTGCAACGATATTAAAAGCCGTTCCCGGTTCGCCATTATCAATAGACTTAACCGGTAATTTTATGATAAACGATACCTTTGAATTAGGCTTAGGTTACCGATTTGGTGATTCTATAGATGCCTTGGTTAGCTTTTTAGTAACCGATGATTTACGTGTAGGTTATGCATACGATTACACTTTAACCAGCTTAGGTGATTTTAACAGTGGTTCACACGAGATATTTTTACAATATGATGTTAATCTATCCAGAAAGAATTTAAAATCCCCAAGATTCTTTTAACAACAACTTAATTTATTATGAAAAAAATAAGATTATTTGTAATAGCTATATTTAGTTTTATAGTTAGTTACTCTCAGACAACAGCAGGTGAATATAAAGTAGATAACTTAGATATCAATACAAAATATCAAGATTTCGGAACTACATTTTATGGTAAAGATAAAGTAATCTTCTCTTCTTCAAGACCAAAACCAGGAACGATATTACAATCTAAATGGAAAGAAAACGGTCAGCCTTTTTTAGATTTATATGAAGGGACAATCAATGGAGATGGAACAATATCTAATGTGAAATTGTTTTCAAAAACATTAAATACCAAGTTTCATGAAGCTTCTGTTTCTTTTACTCCGGATCAAAAAACAGTATATTTTACTAGAGATTTTTTTGTAGATAAAAAATTACAAAAAGACGATACAGGTATTACAAATTTGGCAATAATGAAGGCAAATGTTAGTCCTGATGGACAATGGACAGATATTGAGCCTTTGCCTTTTAATAATGCTGCTTATTCTTGTGGCCACCCTTCGGTTAATAAAGATGGTACAAAACTATATTTTACTTCCGATATGCCGGGAACAATTGGTGGAACAGATATCTTTGTGGTAGATATTTTACCAAATGGCACGTATGGTATTCCTAGAAATTTGGGAAAAAAGGTGAATACTTTAGGTAAAGAAATGTTCCCTCATATCGATAAAGAAGATATTTTATATTTTTCTTCCGATAGTAGAAAAGACGGCATGGGAGGTTTAGATGTGTATGCTGTTAAGATTTATTCAAAGGCGATTTCAGATGCATTGCATTTAGGTCCTCCGGTAAATAGTGAGCAAGATGATTTTGCGTATATTCTTAAAAATGATACACACGAAGGTTATTTTTCATCAAATAGACCAGGCGGAAAAGGAGATGATGATATTTACCATTTTACTTCATCACCACCGCTTAAAATTGAATGTAAACAATGGTTAAACGGTGTTACTAAGAATAAGAAAACAGGCGAAGTTTTACCTAATGCAGTAGTTGTATTATTTGATGATAAAGATAATGAGGTTGATAGTACTACATCAGATGCAAATGGTGTTTTTAAATTAGAAATGGTTTGTGATAAAAATTATAAAGTAGTTGCGGCAAAAGAAAAATTTGAAAAGGATTCACATTCCTTCACAACAGAAGAAAATCCGGATGAGATAGTTAATGTAACATTAAACTTAGAACCAATTCCGGAAGTAGTTAAAGTTCGTAAAAAAGTTATTGTAAATATTAATCCGATTTATTTTGATTTTGATAAGGCAAATATTCGTCCGGATGCTAAAGTAGAATTAGATAAAGTTGTTGCGATAATGAATAAATATCCTGATTTAAAAATTGAAGCAGGATCACATACAGATTCCAGAGGTCCGGCAGAATATAACCAAATCTTATCGGAACGTAGAGCAAAATCTACTGTTGATTATATTGTAAGTAAAGGAATTGACGCATCGAGATTGACAGCAAAAGGTTATGGTGAGACACAATTAACCAACCATTGTGACGGTACGGTAAAATGTACCGAAGAAGAACACCAACAAAATCGTAGAACGGAATTTGTAATTTTAAATCCGGATGTTTTAGGATATGAGGTAGAAGAAAACAAATAATTAACCAAACTTAATATTATTTGTGAAACCACTCTTTTTAGAGTGGTTTTTTATTTAAAAATGGTATTTTTGCATCATGATTCAAATAGGAAAAACACTCGTTTCAGAAGAAATAATTGACACCGATTTTGTGTGTAATTTAAGTGCTTGTAAAGGGCAATGCTGTATTGATGGCGATGCCGGAGCTCCGTTAGAAGAAGATGAATTGCAAATAATGAAAGATATTTTTCCTAAAGTAAAGCCATTTTTAAGACCCGAAGGTCTAAAAGCAATTGAAGAACAAGGAATTTACACCACAAATGAAGATGGTGAACACGAAACAACTTTAATCAATGGAGCAGATTGTGCATACGTAATTTATGATGATAAAAAAGTGGCTTTATGTGCAATTGAAGAGGCTTATAATCAAGGAGAAATTTCATGGAAAAAACCGGTTTCTTGTCATTTATATCCTGTAAGAGTTAGAGAATATACTGAATTTTATGGTGTAAATTATGATAAATGGTCTATTTGTGATGATGCTTGTGTCTTAGGAAAAGAATTACAAGTGCCAATATACAAATTTGTAAAACAGGCATTAATACGAAAATTCGGTGAAGATTGGTATGCAGAATTAGAGAAAGTAGCATCACAGCTAAAAAAATAGTTTAAAATTTATGTTATTACACTCAAAAATCTTAGGGAAAAGAGAACCATTAATAATTTTACATGGTTATTTTGGTATGGGAGATAATTGGAAATCACTTGCTAACAAATTTTCAGAATTTTTTGAAGTACATCTAATAGACCAACGAAATCACGGCCGTAGTTTTCATTCAGATGATTTTACGTACGAGTTGATGGTAGATGATCTTAAAAATTATATTTCACATTATAATTTAGATAAAATTTACCTTTTAGGACATTCCATGGGAGGAAAAACTGCCATGCTTTTTGCTGTTAATTATCCCGAAATCGTTAAAAAATTAATCATAGCTGATATTGCTCCAAAATATTATCCACCACATCATCAGTTTATTTTAGAAGCTTTAAATGCAGTTGATTTTAATAAAATTAATAGTAGGAGAGAAGTAGAGCAAGTTTTAAAAAAATATATTGATGAAGAAGGAATACGGCAATTTTTATTAAAAAACGTGTATTGGAAAGAAAAAGGAAAACTTGATTATCGTTTTAATTTAGAATCGCTAACCGAAAACAATCAAGAAGTAGGAGAAGCCTTACCGGTTTTTACAATGTATGAAGGTCCAACCTTATTCTTAAAAGGAGAAAATTCAGGCTATATCACTGAAGAGGATATTCCTCTGATTCAAGCACATTTTCCAAATAGTAAAATAATTACCATAAAAAATTCCGGTCATTGGTTACATGCCGAAAACCCCAAACAATTTTATGATGAGGTATTAAAGTTTTATTTAGAATAAAATTATTATATGGCAACAAAATCAGATTATATAGATCGTTTTATTAAATTTTATGCAAACGAAAAAACACAAGAAAGAGGAAAATTATTGTATAAAAACAATGCAATAAAACAATATGAATACGAAAAAGATTTTGACACCTATATTTTTCATATTCAAGGAACATCATTATATCAAACTAAGATTGTGAACTTAAGAATTCAAAATCTCTCTACAAGCTGTACTTGTCCTTTTACTTATGGTGTAATTTGCAAACATACCGTAGCGGCCTTATTGGCATTAAAAAATAAAAATCTCATAAACGTACAAAAAACCAAATCAAAGTTCAAACCAAAACCTAAAAGTATCAGAAAAAAAGTCCAACCGGTTATCATTAAAGATTATAAAAATATTACAATAGATTTAATTAAAGAAAATACTTCATTAGATAATATAAAAGTACTATGTAGTAATTATGATATTGATAGTGTTGAAATTTTTAAACACCAGATCGTTTTTAAAGTAATAAAAGACTCTTTTTATAATTATAAAGTTTTTGAGGTAAATTTTGAACACAAAAACAATAAATTATATATCAACACAGATGACAATTCAAGAGCCTATGACGGACAATTAAAAAAAGCTGAAATAACCTGTTTATTACATATTATTAATACAAAATCTAATAAAATGTTTGATAAAGTATTTAATAATTATGAAAAAATAAAACAAGAGTGTACAACAAAATACGGATTGAAACCACAAGAATTTGACGAATATTTTTACTTTAATTACGATATAGATGACGGATTTCAAATACTTAAAAGAAACAAAGCACAAGGTTTATTGCCATTAGATGATATTGAAACCGAATACAAAGATGTATTTAATAAGCTAACTGAGCCAAAAAAACCCGCACTATATCTAAGTAAACCAATTACACAAGAAAAAATTATAGGTTTTGCTTTAAAAAAAGATGATGATAATCAATATAAATATATTGTATTTGCAGCAAAACCAAATAAGGCAAAAACAAAATTACTTTCTAAATTTGAAACCGGATATAACAACAATGATGTTCTAATAACAAAAAATCAAAATCAAATAATTGGCTTAATTAAAGAATTGAATGAATGCTTTGCTTTTGACCAATATTATTTTAATCTATCCAAAAAAATTTTTAAGAAACTTGCAAAAGAACAATTTGTATTTTTATTAAACGAAAATCATTATTATATAGGAAAAAACAGCATTAAAGAAATTTATATTGAAAAAACACCAGCTACATTTGTCTTAAATATTAGTAGTGATGATACTTTTATCATGGCAAATTTAGTTTTAAAAATTGGTAATAAAAAATATCTTTTAAACGAAATGGACATTGATAATTCAAGTGATTTTATCTTTTATCATGACAAATTTTTGATTCATTTGGAAAACTATAAAGATGTTATACTATATCATAATTTTTCAGAAGGTTTTAAAATTGTAAAAGAACGTAAAGATTTATTTTTTAAAAATATTATTCAGCCGTTATCAAAAAATTATAAATTAATTTTTGAAGACAATACGTTTAACCACCAAAAAATTAAACTTGATTATAAAAAAGAACAAGTTTTTTTATCTGAAAAAGAAGATTACATTATCATTCAGCCACAAGTGGTATATGACAACGAAACCTCTGTAGTTTTAACAAATAATGGAAATTATATTTACCAAGACGCCAAAACAAATACCATTATTGAGTACGAAAGAAATTATGAACTAGAAACCGATTTTATAAATCAAATAGCAGAATTGCACTCTGATTTTGAAGAACAAAAAAATGAAAAATATTTTTATCTATCTTATGATGACTTTACCAAAGATTTTTGGTTTTATAATTTTTTCGATAAATTAAATGCTCTTGGTATTGAAATTTTCGGATTAAAAGAATTAAAAAATTTTAAATACTCACCTTATAAAGGTAAAGTTACTACATCTATTAAATCAGGTGAAGATTGGTTTGACGTGTCTGTTGATGTGTCGTTTGGCAACAATAGTGTAAGTATTTCCGATATTAAAAGAGCTGTAATAAATCAAAAAAAATACATTCAATTAAAAGATGGTTCTGTTGGGATTTTACCCGAAAAATGGTTACATAAACTTGAAAAATATTTTAGAAACGGCGAAATAAAAGACAACAAGCTAGCAATATCAAAATTAAAATATAATATTATTGACGAATTATTTGATAATATTAACGAAACCGAAATTTTAGAAGAAATAGCTAACAAACGAAAGAAAATAGCAAATTTTAAAGAAATTTCCAAAACTAAAGTTCCAGTAGAAATAAAAGCAACTCTTAGAGACTATCAAAAAGAAGGTCTTAACTGGCTTAATTTTTTAGACGAAATGGGTTGGGGAGGAATTCTGGCAGACGATATGGGATTAGGTAAAACACTTCAAATACTGACTTTTATACAGTATATTATTAAAAAAAATAAAACCCCTAATTTAATTGTTTTACCAACTTCATTATTGTTTAATTGGAAAGCAGAGATAGAAAAATTTGCTCCTAAAATTAGATATTATTTTCATTATGGAAGTGACAGAAGTAAATCAACAAAAAAATTTAACAAAAATCACATCATTTTTACAACTTACGGAACCTTGCTTAGGGATATCGAGTTTTTAAATAAATTTCAATTTAATTATGTAATTTTAGATGAATCACAAGCTATAAAAAATCCTACTTCCAGAAGATACAAAGCGGTAAATTTAATTAAAGCAAAAAATAGAATTGCTCTAACAGGAACACCTATAGAAAATTCTACTTTTGATCTTTTTGCTCAAATGAATTTTGTAAATCCCGGTATTTTTGGAAGTATGAATAATTTTAAAATAAATTATTCTAACCCTATTGATAAAGAAGGAAATGATATTGTCGCAAATGAACTACGGCGTATAATAAATCCCTTCATTTTAAGAAGAACGAAAGAAAAAGTGGCAAAAGAATTACCTCCAAAAACAGAAGATGTGCTTTATTGTGAAATGGAACCGGAACAACAAAAAATTTATGATGTTTATAAGAATAATTACAGAAATAAATTACTCAAAAACATAGAACAAAAAGGGATTGGTAAATCCAAACTGATGGTGTTAAAGGCATTAACTCGTTTAAGACAAATTTGCGACTCTCCAAAATTAATAGAAGACGTTAATTATACTAGTAGAGCCGTTAAAATTCAAGAAATTATAAATCATATTACCCAAAAAACTGCTAAACATAAAATTTTATTATTTTCTCAATTTGTAGGGATGTTAAATTTAATTAAAGATGAATTGGACATTTTAAATATTAAGTATGAATATTTAGATGGTAAAAGCAATAGCAAACAACGAGAAAATTCAGTTTTTAATTTTCAAAATAATCCGGATTTAAGAGTTTTTCTAATAAGTTTGAAGGCAGGAGGAACAGGTTTAAACTTAACGGCAGCTGATTATGTTTATATTATTGACCCTTGGTGGAATCCTGCTGTTGAAAACCAAGCAATAGATAGGTGCTATCGTATTGGTCAAAATAAAACAGTTTTTGCGTACAGGATGATTTGT
This sequence comes from Flavobacteriaceae bacterium, assembly GCA_026988395.1. Taxonomy (GTDB): domain Bacteria; phylum Bacteroidota; class Bacteroidia; order Flavobacteriales; family Flavobacteriaceae; genus S010-17. The sequence continues at coordinate 38,780 of JALSLI010000197.1, forward strand.
AAAAATTCTATAGAAGAAAAAATATTAAATCTGCAATCAAAAAAAAGAAAATTGGCTTCAGATATTATCCACACAGATGAAAATATGATTAAAAATTTAAGTGTTGATGATATTAAGAATTTATTTGGATAACATTTGTTTTTTTATAAACCGTTCAATTTTATCGGCAATTGTTTTGGCTAATTTGTATTTTGATTCTACCGTCCATCCTGCAACATGAGGTGTTAATAAAACATTTTCTGCTTGGATTAAATATTCAAATGCTTTTGGAAGATTATTATCGGTAAAAAAGTTTTCAAAAGATAATTTTTCATATTCCAGTACATCTAAACAAGCTCCTAATATTTTTTTACTTTTAAGAGCTTCTACCAAATCATCTGTTTTAATAGCCGTACCTCTTGCTGTATTGATGATATAAAAAGGTTTTTTAAATTTGGCAATAAACTTTTTATTAACCATTTGATTTGTAAGTTTGGTATGTGGTGTATGAAGACTTAAAACATCGGTTTTTTCAAACAATTCGTCTAGTGTTACTTGTTTTGCATTTTGGTTGCCAACATTATCTTTAATATCATAACAAATTACGTTAACATCAAATCCGCTTAATACTTTTGCAAAAGCATTTCCCATATTTCCATAACCAATTAATCCAATGGTTTTACCTTCTAATTCGATTCCTCTATTTTCTTCTCTAAGCCATTTTCCTTGTCGGATTTCTAAATCTGCTTTTTTAAGATTGTTAAATAACGATAAAATCATACCAAGAGCATGCTCTCCTACGGCATTCCGATTTCCTTCCGGAGCTGAAATTAGATGTATTCCTTTTTCTTTTGCATAAGTAGTATCGATACTTTCTAATCCCGCACCAACACGTGCTATAAATTTTAAATTTGTAACTTTATCTATAAATCTCTTATCAATTTTAAATCGACTACGTATAATTATACCATCGTATCGTTTAATGATATTTTCTATTTCACTTTTTGAGGATTTCTCATCGATATCTACATTTATTTGTAATTCTTCCAGTTTATTTAATAGGTATTTATGATTGTTATCGATTATTAAAATTTTCATTTTATTTTTCATAATTTATTATAGAATTAGTTAAAAAAGTCTATTTTTTTTATTATTTTTACAAAGTATAAAGGAATTATAGTAACTATTTTGAGGGGAATATTACTATAATTTAAAAGCTCAATTTACTTACGTAAATTGAGCTTTAGTTTTTAATAGCATATAGTAGTCTTTTTTAACCGTTTAACGCTTCAGCACCACCAACAATTTCCAAGATTTCATTGGTAATAGCAGCTTGTCTGGCTTTATTGTATTGTAATAATAATTCATCTCGCAATTCACTTGCATTATCTGTAGCTTTATGCATTGCTGTCATTCTAGCTCCATGTTCTGCAGCAAAAGAGTCACGTAATGCTTTATACAATTGTGTTTTTAAGGATTTAGGAATTAATGCTTCAATAATTTCTTCTTTTGAAGGTTCAAAAATATAATCTTTTACAGCATTATTACCATCTCCTTTTTCTTGAACAATAGGTAAATATGCTTCATTGGTTATAATTTGTGTAGCAGCATTTTTAAATTTGTTGTAAACCAATTCGATTTTATCGAATTTTCCTTCTACATAAAACTGCATTAACTTCTCTGCAATATCAGCAACATTATCAAAGGTTAATTTGTCAAAAATGGCATTATTATTTTCGATAACCGGAAAGGTTTTACGTAAAATATCATCTGCTTTTTTACCAATGGTCAAAAGAGAAACATCTTTATCTGAATACTTGTTTTGAATGATTTTAGTCGTTTCCTTTACAATGTTCGAATTAAATCCTCCACAAAGACCTCTGTTGGAAGAAATAACTACTAATAGAACTTTTTCAACGTTCCGACTTTGAGTAAATTCTCCACCAACTTCACCATCTAGAGTAGCACTTAGGTTTTGTAATAGTTCGGTTAATTTATTAGCATACGGACGCATAGCCGTGATTGCATCTTGTGCTTTTTTCAATTTAGCGGCAGATACCATTTTCATGGCACTGGTAATCTGCATGGTTGAACCAATAGATGTAATTCGGTTACGTATTTCTTTTAAATTTGCCATATTATCTAAATCTATTATTTATAAACTGATGAGAAATAATTATTTCTCATCAGTTTATAAAATTTTACTATTGTTTGTATTTTGATGCTATTTCTTTAGCTGCATTTGTTAATACTTCTAATGCTTCGTCGGTTAATTTTCCGGCTTTTAAAGTATTTAAAACATCTTGATGTTTTGCTGTTAAATAAGCCAAATAATCTTTTTCAAATTCTTTTACTTTATCAACAGGAACATCTTTTAATAAATTTTTTGTACCTGCAAAAATAATTGCGATTTGTTGTTCTACAGGCATCGGGTCATTTTGTGCTTGTTTAAGGATTTCAACATTACGTCTTCCTTTTTCAATAACACTTAATGTTGCAGCATCTAAATCGGAACCAAATTTTGCAAACGCCTCTAATTCACGGTATTGAGCTTGATCTAATTTTAAAGTTCCGGATACTTTTTTCATCGATTTAATTTGTGCATTACCACCAACACGAGATACCGAAATACCAACGTTAATTGCAGGTTTAACACCAGAGTTAAATAAATCAATATCTAAAAATATTTGTCCGTCTGTAATAGAAATTACGTTTGTAGGGATATATGCCGATACGTCTCCTGCTTGTGTTTCAATAATTGGAAGAGCGGTTAAAGAACCTCCACCTTTTATTTTGTCTTTAATGGAGTTTGGTACGTCATTCATACGTTTTGCAATCTCATCATCATTTACAATTTTTGCAGCTCTTTCTAATAATCTAGAGTGTAAATAGAATACATCTCCCGGATACGCTTCACGTCCCGGTGGACGTCTTAATAACAACGAGATCTCACGATAAGCAACTGCTTGTTTAGATAAATCGTCATAAACAATTAAAGCAGGTTTTCCTTGGTCTCTAAAATATTCACCAATAGCGGCACCTGCAAATGGAGCATATACTTGCATTGCAGCAGGATCTGATGCGTTAGCAGCAACAACAGTTGTATAAGCCATAGCTCCTTTTTCTTCAAAATTTTGAACAATAGCAGCTACAGTAGATGCTTTTTGCCCAATTGCTACGTATATACAATATACAGGTTCACCTGCATCATAAAATTCTTTTTGGTTGATAATGGTATCAATAGCAACGGTTGATTTACCGGTTTGTCTATCGCCAATAATCAACTCACGTTGACCTCTACCAATAGGAATCATTGCATCAACTGCTTTTAATCCGGTTTGTAAAGGCTCTGTTACAGGTTGTCTAAAGATAACTCCTGGAGCTTTACGCTCTAAAGGCATTTCAAAAGTTTCTCCAACGATAGGTCCTTTTCCGTCAATAGGTTGCCCTAATGTATTTACGACACGACCTATAATACCATCACCTACTTTTAATGATGAAATTCGGTTTGTACGTTTTACGGTAGTACCTTCTTTAATTTCAGTAGAGTGACCTAAAATCACCACACCAACGTTGTCTTCTTCTAAGTTTAATACGATACCTTCGGTACCTCCATCAAATTCTACAAGTTCTCCGTATTGTACGTTTTCTAATCCGAAAACACGTGCAATACCATCACCTACTTGCAAAACGGATCCAACTTCATTTAATGAAGCTTCATCATTAAAGTTGGCTAATTGTTCTTTTAATATTGCTGATACTTCAGCTGGTTTTATTGTTGCCATATTCGTTATTATTGAGTTTTTAACCTTTTTTATACTTAAAAGAGGTTATCATTCATTTTATTATTTTTCTATTTTTTCAAAATTTCTTGATAAATTGTTTAATTTACCTGAAATACTAGCGTCTATTTGTTTATCTCCTATTTGTAAAATAAATCCACCAATCACAGAATCATCTACAATGTTTTGCAAACTAACTTCTTTGCCGGTTTCTTGTTTTATTTTATTTAAAACTTTTTCTTTTAAATCGTCTGTTAAAGGCACTGCTGTTGTTACAATAGCAGAAGCAACATTTTGTGCTTTTTTAAATAGATATTGATATTGTTTTGCTACAAAAGGAAGCAAAGAAAGTCTTTTGTTTTTTAGTAATAATTGAATCACATTTTTTGTTATTTCATCAATTTTACCTCCAAAAACGGCATTTATTGCTTTTAACTTTTGCTCTGCCTTAAAAACAGGATTGTTTAAAAACGATTGTAATTCTTTACTTTCTGCAATTGTATTTTCAATTAATTGCATGTCTTTATTTACAACGGCTTCTTTATTTTGTTTTTTAGCTAAGCTTAAAGCTGCTTTTGCGTAACGTAATGCTGCTCTGTTCATCCTTTTAGTTTAAAGTCACTTCGTTTAGTAATTGATCAACTAATTGCAATTGTTTTTCCTTATCGGATAATTCTTTTTTCACAACTTTTTCGGCAATTGCAACAGATAATTCACCCATTTGTTTTTTCATATCTGAAATCGCTTTTGCTTTTTCGTTTTGAATTGCAACTTTAGTTTGCTCCATTAGTTTATTTGCTTGAATTTGAGCTTCTTCTTTAGCTTGATTAATGATATTATCTTTCATTTCTCTAGCATCTTTTAATAAAGCATCTCTTTCGGCTCTAGCTTCTTTTAAGATTTTTTCGTTATCTGCTTGTAAGTTAAGCATTTCTTGCTTAGCACGTTCGGCTCCTTCTAAAGCATTTTTAATATTATCTTCTCTTTCGTTAACTGCATCTAAAATTGGTTTCCATGCAAATTTTCTTAAAAGCAATAATAATCCTACAAAAAGTAAGATTTGCCAAAAGAATAGTCCTACTGAAAATTCATTTAATAATTTATCCATTTATTTATCTATTTTTAAAGTAATCTAATTTTTTAATAAAACCGATGATAACCAACCGTTACCATCGGGTTCAAATTTTGGGTCTAGCTAGCAAATAATGCTGCGAAACCAATACCTTCAATAAGCGCTGCTGCAATAAGCATTGCTGTTTGAATTTTTCCGGAAGCTTCAGGTTGTCTTGCAATTGCATCCATTGCAGAACCACCAATTTTACCAATACCTAAACCGGCACCAATAACGATTAAACCTCCACCAATAATACTTGGAATTGTCATAATAAATATATTTAATGATTAATAATATTCTTGTTTTTAATGTGCTTCTTCATGTTCATGTTCTTCTACTGCGGCTCCAAAATATAGAGCAGAAAGCATGGTAAAAATATATGCTTGTAATGCAGCTACTAATAATTCTAATAAGGATAGGGCAAACGCTAATAAAAACGATAAACCACCACCAACTAGATTTTTATATAAAAAGATTAAACCAATTATACTCATAAGCACTACGTGACCGGCAAACATGTTTGCATAAAGACGTATTGTCAGAGCAAAAGGCTTAATAATAGTACCTAATAATTCGATTAATGCTAAAAATGGTCTAAGTAAAACCGGTACTCCCGGCATCCAAAAAATGTGTTTCCAGTAATCTTTTTTTGCCGTAAAAGTTGTGATAAGATATGTTAATAACGCTAATGCTACTGTAATAGCAATGTTACCGGTTACATTTACCCCTAGAGGAGTTAAACCAAATAAATTTAAAAACCAAATAAAGAAAAATATGGTTAATAAATATGGCATGTATTTTTTATAGTGTTTTTCACCAATATTTGGAATTGCAATATCATCCCTAATATAAAGTATAATTGGCTCTAAGAAACGACCGGGTCCCTTTGCGATTCCGCCATTTTTGCTATAAGATTTTGCTAATCCGGAAAACAATAAAAACATTAATAATCCGGTTATCATAATCATAAACACATTTTTTGTAATGGAAAAATCTATAGGTTTTTTGTTTGTTTCAAATCCTTTTTCGTTGTGTTCTATTTTTCCACTTGCATCAGTTCTGTAAATATGGCCGTTTCCATGAGAAATAGCATAATATTTACCATTGCTTTCTACAACACCATTTCCTTCGTGAAATTTTGAAGAAGAAAAGATATGTAAACCTTCATCCCATAAAATAACAGGTAAAGGAAATTCTATTCCCTTTGTAATGTGAAATCCATGTGTATCTTGCAAGTGATGCTTGATGTCTTTTTTTATTTTGTCTTTTAAACTTAAGTTTTCTTCTCCATGTTGGTTGTGTTCGGAACTATGGTTTTCCGTTTGATGTGATGTAGTTTCATGTTTTGCTTCTTCATGATGCTCTTGTGCAACAAGATTACTTATTGAAAATAAAGTAATTATTGTTAGGATGTGTAGTGCTCTTTTCAACATTTTAAACTCTTAAATTTGAGATTTTTAAATTTTTGCAAATGTATAACATAAATGCTTAACCGGAAAATAAAAAATGGTTAAAATTTTAAGTTGTTTAGTATTTTACTTACGATAAGCGATTCGTAAATTAAACAAATAGTGTACGGAATGAAAAAGGTGATTATTTCCGCTTTTGTAAGAATGCCATCTTTTTTATAAGTTGGATAGATAAAGATGAAAAAAAGTGCAAATTTCAATAAACTTGAGGTCATAAAGGCAAACCCGATTTGATCTTTATATTTATTTTTAAAAAAATCGACAAAGAGAAAAAATAAAATTACCAAACTACTATTTAAAATGTATGCTGTTTTAATTAAATTATGTTCTGCATTTATTTGATATTTATCAGAAATTTTTAGTTGTATAGTATAAGAGGATAGTAGTAGTATTATTAGAATTAGATATTTTGCTGTTTTTTTTTGAAACATTTGGTATAGATTTAACTCAAAATAAAGAATCACCTGTGCAATGAACAGAGGTGATTTTTTAATCTTGAATTTTTTGTAGTTTTTTTATGAGTAAAAACATTGAGCCAATAAAAGCAATAACCACAATTATTAAAGTATAGTAATTATTATCATTAGGATATTTTTGGTCTAACCATTTTCCTAATTTTGCAGAAAGAAAAATAGTTAATCCCAACTCTAACCCAAGGCCGGAAAAAAATAACAGTTTGTTAAGCTGTTTTTTCTGATTTTTTGCCATGTTTTAATTCTTTAACAGAACCTTTCATAGAGCAAGTAACGTTAAATTCAGCTCCAGGTTCTACGGCTAATTTACCCATAACAACTTCTCCTTGAACTTTTGCGGAGCTTTTAAGAGTTAGCATGTCATCAACTTTTAGTGTACCTATAATTGTTCCTTCTATGTCTGCATTGTGGCAGATAGCATCTCCTTTAATTACGCCTTGTTTTCCTAAAATTATTCTTGCTTTAGTTTTTATAGTACCTTCTATTTTACCATCGATTCTAAAATCGCCTTCAGAGATAATATCACCTTTAAAAGTAGTATTTGCTCCAATGATATTTCGTTCGTTCATTGTGTTAGTTGTATTTTTAGTATTTTTTTTCTCAGAAAACATATTATTTATTTTTAAAAGGTTTATTATTTTTTTGGTCTTTTGTTTGTTGGAGGACCCATAGATTTCCGCTCTTTAATCTTTTTGAGCATTTCTTGGTTTGAGGGAAGTCTTCCTTTTCGTTTTATATTTTCTTTTCCTGTATTAGCTTGTTCTTTTTTTTGTTTTTTTTCTTTCTTTTTCTTTTTTCCGGTTAAAAAGTCAATAATTTCTTGTGCTCTTTTTGCTTCTACAGTGTTTGGGTAGTTGTTTACAATAAAATTAAGAGATTTAAGATATTCCTTTTTTCCTAATGTTTTTGCAATTGCTTGTGCTTTTAAGAGCTCAAATTTTGCTTTTATTGGGGATTCTTCTAAACTTACCAAGTTGTTATTGCAATCTTCTATTACTTGTTGGTATTCTTTATTTTGATATCGTTCATATATCTTTTTATATTTATTTTCAGGTGAATCTGCATCATCTGATGTATCCTTCTTTTCAGGGTGTAAAATTAATTGTGCATATTTAGAATCCGGATATTCTGTAGTAATTTTATCTTTGTAAAATGTACTTTTAGCATCATTACCTATTTGTGCATATGCTTTGTATAAATGATAGTAGGCAGGTAATGTTAGATTAGAATCTTTTAAGTTGAACTGTAATAGCTTTTCCAATTGTGTTATGGCTAGCTTTGGTTTTTTAAACTGTTCTTTATATAAAACACCTAAATTATAATAGGATTTATTTCTAATTTTGTTAATGCTGTCTATTTTAGTTTGTTCACTTGGTATTTTATCTAAATAAGTTGCTAATTCATATTTTTTTGTGTCTTTTTCTTCGTTATTTTCGGCTTCTTTTTCTTTAATTTCTTCTTCATTTGCTGTGGTTTTATCTGATAATCGCCAATTATCTTCTAAAGGTCTGTTTCCCCAAGTTTTTTTAAATTCTTCTTCTCCAAAACTTACGGTTTGCGTATTGTAGAAATAAAACTTGCTTCCTTTTTTTAAAGCGTTACCGGAATTTAAACTTCCAAACCCACTAAAATTTTTTCCTTTTTTGTTTTTAGCTATAATTTCGGCTTCTTTATCTTTTTGCTTTAATTTTTTAATATAATCTTTAAAATAAGCTTCTCTTTCCGGAATGCTCATTGCTATCAAATTAAGAATACTATCGTTTTGTTTGATATCGTTTTCTAAGCGAATAACGTAATCCAAGCTTTTGCGAAGACGTTTTATTTTTCTAAAGCGTTTTGATTTTGGAAGTATAGAGAGGTTAATCACACTGTCGTAATACGCACCTGATGTTACAAATTTTGCTTTATCAAAATAAATATCTCCCAAAGCTTCGTATGCTTTATCTTTTTGGACGTCTTTTGCTAATTTTGTTCTTAATGATTTTTTAAAATACGCAATTGCTTGATTTGTGTGATTGTTGACAGATTCAATTTTACCGATTTGATAAAAGATACCATCTAAATATGGTCTATTATCTCGATTTTTGGTTAGTTTTTTAAGATTTTCCAATAAAGCATCTGTATTATCGGTTGCTTTGTTATAATTTTTTGCTCTTTCCAGTTGTGCATAAATACGAAAACGATAAGGTGCTTTTTTATTGTTTTTTATTTTATCAAAAGCCATATTAGAGGAATCGATTTTTCCTTGATTTCGGAATAATTGTCCTAAAATAAAAGCATTTCTCGTTGCTTGGTTGTAGTTTTTATGCGTGTATTTTAAGGCTTGGTTTAAGTGATTAATCACTTGTTGTGTGCTGTCCATTTGCATATAAGCCATTGCCAAAGCGGTATGAGCATCATCTTTAATATTGTCTTCTAAATCTTTATTCTTGGTTAAATATTTGTCTAATTTATAGATGGCATCTTCTTCTTGTCCAAGTCGAATGAGTGATTTGGCTTCCCAAACTCTGGCTGTTTGAAACAAATCGGATTTAGGATATTTTTTAATCATGTATTTAAAGGTTTCCAGAGCAGGAACAAAACGTTGGTCGTAATATCTAGACTTCCCTAATAAAAAATATGCATCATCAATTTGTTTGTTTTTTTCTTTTGTTCCGATATTTATCGAATGTTTTTGGATGGCTTTTACAGCTTTTTCTTCAGCCCGTTCAAAACCTTGTGCATTGGATTTAGAACTTGATTCAACCGAAAGTTTAGAACCCGGAGTTTTTGGTAAGGCCAAGACATCTTTTTCTTTAATTTTTAATGGTTCTATTGGTAAAATTTTGCTGAAATCATCTTCATAAGCATCGTCTATTTCTTTTTTCGCTTTGTCAAATGCCAAATTACCGTTGTACAAAACGTTGTATTTTGCAGCAGTGGAGTGTAGAGTTCTACTTACAATAGTATCTTTATTGGTAGAACAACTCCAGAAAACCAAAGCAAAAGCGGTTAGTATCGAATATAGAATTTTTATGCCTTTCAAAAGATATTTTTTGTTGCTAAAATAACTAAAATCCCTTAATTTTATTGTTTAAAGGACTGTAAAAGTACAATTATTTTTTAAATTCGTTTACCGAAAGAAATTTTTATCGTTTTACCAGTTTAAAAGTATTGGTTTTACTTTCGGTTTTAACTCGTAAAAAATAAACACCTTTCATTAAATTGTCGGTATTTAAAACAGTACTGTTTCTTACAACCTGTAACCGTTTCCCGTTAAGGGAAATTAATTCCAATGAGATTATTTTTTGCTTACTTGATACTTTAACAATATCTTTTACAGGATTAGGATAAATGGAAATCCGAGTTAAATACTCATCATTAATATTGGTAGTTGTGCTATTGTGAATTACGCCAACAGCATCTAGGTCAAATCCGCCGGAACTGAAAGCCGTAGGATAAGGATCGTTTACGATATTATTTTGATTGTCATATGTTGCAAACGAAGGATTAACAGTACCAACAACATCAATTAATTTAATATAATTGATGTTGTTTAAGTTTACTGTTGTGCCTTGAATAAGGTTGTTTAAATCGGATAAATCAAAAGGTGTTCCGTAATTAGCAATGTATTTTCCTGCTAAATCATGTATGTTTCGTGCATTTATAAATCCGAAACTGTCTATTTGTGTATTGCTTGGCATTTCGGAAATTGCCGGAAATCGTACATATTCAACGCCATCGGTACTGACTTCAACAAAAGCAAATTCTAAAAATGCCATTTCGGAGCCGTCTTCTTGTAAAAAGCCGTTTTCAAAAATAGCAAAATCTGCTCCTTGTCCGTTGGTAATAGGATGGTTAAAAGTTAGAATTGCCATTCCACCATCACCTAAACTCACAACATTATTATTTGGTTGTCCAACAGCGTTGTTTTCTGCACCGTAATCTGCAAAACCGTTATCCGGAAAGGCAATATCGAGATAACCTCTTGTAACGCTAACCGAATTTGCCCAATCAATAAAACGCGTATCGTCTTTATAAATTGCCGTAGTACCGGAAATGCCAACTTGAGGCGGAAAACTTTGAGCTTGTAAAAACAAGACAAATAATAAAAATATGCTAGTGAGTTTTGTTTTCAAAATCTTATTTTTTGATGATTTTTTTAATAGCTATTTTATTATCTTGTTGAATTTTAATAAAATAAACACCGGTTGCAAAATTGCTTAAATCCATTTGTTCTGTTTCATTGCAATTGGTATTGGAATAGATTTGTTTTCCGTTAAGGTCATTAATTGTAATGGAAGCATCTTTACAATTTTGAATGTTTAATACATCGTTTACCGGATTTGGATACATATTAATATTGGAAATTAAATCATTTTCGGTAGTGGAAAGTGTGGTAGAATATACTAAATCATCCATTGCAAAATAATAAGGAGTGTATGAATCGCTTGCACTCATTTCAAATTTTAGACCTTTTACATTGCCAAGGGAAGATAAATCTACGTTAGTCCAGTCACCAACAATAATTGCATTTCCGTTAGTAAAATCTGCTAAATAGAAATCAATTGAATTTCCCAGTGTATCATCTCCTGAAACACCAAGCGTTCCGTTGTCATCTAAAACGGCTGTAATGGTTAATTTAAAATAATCTCCTGATTGAAAATCGTGACCGGTTCCATCAGATCCATCCATAAATTTGTACGCCCAAACACTATTGGTTATTTGTACGGATTGTACATTTACCGTTTGGTCAAAAGTCATGGCATCACCACTGTACGTATAAACAAATGCGTAGTTTGAAGAACCGTTTGCTCCGCCGCCATTTGATGAATAAGCAGAATAATTTGTATAGCTTGCCGTGTTTAGATCGGTTTGGTTGGAATAGGCAAAACCATTCCAGTAATCATAAACACCTGTATTAGTGTAATTTACGTAAAAATTAGCCATTTGGTCTTCGTAAGAAATAATTTGACCGGAACCATCGGTTGCAGTATATTCGGTTTCGCCGTTAAAATAACCGGAATTAGGAACAGTTAAGCCCTCAAAAGTAACGGTAGTTTGTGCAAAAATAAAATTTGCGATAAAATAGGTAAATAAAAGTAGTTGTTTTTTCATGATAATAAATTTGTTAATTAATAATTTATTCCAAAAACAACCGGAAAAATAGTATAGATGATTATATGCAAAGGCATATTTTCACCCATTGCTTTTATCCCGAAAGCTGTTGGATGTTTTTAGAAAAGGCAGGTATTCTGACTTACTCTTTTACTTTAAACGCCTTCCCGTTTTATGCAAACAGTGGCAAAATGTTTAAAGCTTTTTAGAGATTACAGCAGCGGGAACTGTTGCCGATTTTCACGGCATTCCCTTTTAAACGATTTTACTCGTACCTTAATCTGTTACAAATTTACATATAAATTTGGATAAAATGCACAAAAAAATGCCGATCTTAAAATCGGCACTTTTATAAATAATTTTATGTTGTTTAAAATTAATATCTATAATGTTCCGGTTTGTAAGGTCCTTCAACAGTTACACCAATATATTCGGCTTGTTCAGGTGTTAGTTCTGTTAATTCGATACCTATTTTTTCCAAGTGTAATTTTGCTACTTTTTCATCTAAATGTTTTGGTAGCATATAAACTTTATTTTCGTATTTATCGGAATTATTCCACAATTCAATTTGTGCCAAAGTTTGATTGGTAAACGAGTTACTCATAACAAAACTTGGGTGTCCGGTAGCACAACCTAAATTTACTAAACGACCTTCGGCAAGTAAAATAATTTCTTTTCCGTTTATGGTATATTTATCTACTTGTGGTTTTATGGTATCTTTGGTGTCACCATAATTTTCGTTTAACCAAGCCACATCAATTTCATTATCAAAATGACCAATATTACACACAATAGTTTTATCTTTCATTTTTAAGAAATGTTCCGGTCTAACGATATCTTTATTTCCGGTAGTAGTGATAATAATATCGGCTTTATCTACAACGTTTTCTAATTTTTTTACTTCAAAACCATCCATTGCAGCTTGTAAAGCACAGATAGGATCAATTTCGGTTACAGTAACAATGGCACCTGTTCCTTTAAAACTGGCAGCTGTACCTTTACCAACATCACCATAACCACAAACTACAACACGTTTTCCGGCAAGCATAATATCGGTTGCTCTTCTAATGGCATCAACAGCAGACTCTCTACAACCGTATTTATTATCAAATTTAGATTTGGTTACCGAATCGTTTACATTAATGGCAGGCATTGGCAATGTGCCATTTTTTACTCTTTCGTATAAACGATGTACACCTGTGGTGGTTTCTTCGGATAAACCTTTGATATCTTTGGCCAGATGCGGATATTTATCTAACACCATATTGGTTAAATCTCCTCCGTCATCTAAAATCATATTAAGTGGTTTACGGTCTTCGCCGAAGAATAATGTTTGTTCAATCGCCCAGTCAAATTCTTCTTCGTTCATTCCTTTCCAAGCATAAACTGAAATTCCTGCATCTGCAATTGCAGCCGCAGCTTGGTCTTGTGTAGAAAAAATATTACAAGAACTCCAAGTTACTTCTGCTCCTAATTCTTTTAAAGTTTCAATTAAAACAGCCGTTTGGATGGTCATGTGTAGACATCCGGCAATTCTTGCTCCTTTTAGAGGTTGTTCATCTTTATATTCTTCGCGTAAGCTCATTAATCCCGGCATTTCTGCTTCAGCTAATTTAATTTCTTTTCTTCCCCAATCAGCTAGACTAATGTCTTTTACTTTATATTTTACGTAAGTATCGGTATTTGCACTCATAATTGTATCTTTGTATTTTAAGAATTGCAAAAGTACAAAAAATTTTATTATTTTATGCCTTTATACCAAACGATAGAACCAAAAGATAATACCAAGGTGTTGATTTGGAAAATTACCGAAGATTTAGATTTTTTTAAAAATATCAATTTAGCCCAAAACAGTTTAAACCGATTGGAAAATATGAAATCAGAGGTGCATCAAAAAGGGTTTTTAAGTGTTCGCCATTTATTAAAGGAATTAGGATATGGTGACTCTGATTTATTTTATACTAAAGACGGAAAACCACATTTAAAAGATGGGAAACGGATTTCAATTACGCATTCTTTTGCTTTCTCGGCAATTATTGTAAGTGATAATGTTGTGGGAATTGATATAGAAAAAAACAGAGAGAAAATCATTAAAATCGCTCCTAAATTTATAGCATCTGAATTTAAGTTTTTAGATAAAGATAACTTAGTTGAACATTTAACTGTAATTTGGGGAGCAAAAGAAAGTTTGTATAAAATTCATCCAAACGGAGGCTTGTTGTTTAAAGAACATTTACCGATTGAAGCTTTTAAATTAGAAGATAGACAGGCAAGAGGTTGGATTAAAAAAGAGGATTTTTATGAGGTTTATCAGATACATTTTAAAAAAATTGAAAATTACAGTTTGGTTTATGCCTTGAATTAAAATTGTTAAAATGGAAAAAACAGTACAATTAAAAACAATGGAATTATTTTATGCCAAAGATTTTGCTAAATTGGCAAATAATAAAGCTATTCAGAAAAATATGCGTGATGTTTTTCCATTTCCTTATAAAGAAAAATATGCTATCGATTTTATTAAAAAAATGACAAGCAGCTCTAACAATAATGTATTTGCTATATTTTATAAAGGAAAATTGGCAGGTGCTATAGGTTTACACAGAATGGATGATATAAATCGTTTTACCGCTGAATTGGGTTACTGGATTGGCGAACCTTTTTGGAATAAAGGAATTGCTTCGGTTGCGGTAAAAAAAATGATACAATACGGATTTCAAAATCTGGATATTAACCGCATTTTTGCAAGTACTTTGGAAACAAATATTGCTTCGCAACGTGTTTTACTTAAAAATAATTTTATATTTGAAGGCATTAGTCGGAAATCGGCTTATAAAGATGGTGTCTTTTTAGATGAACATCGGTTTAGTTTATTAGAAAATGAAAGATAAAGTATTAAAAGACATACAAAAAGCATATCGAAATCATCAAAAAAAGTTGGTTATCCTTTTAGATCCTGACAAAACTCAAATAGCTGATTTACCGGATATCGTTAAAAGAATACACCAATTAAATACCAATTGTATTTTTGTTGGAGGCAGTTTATTGTTTAAAAATATTATCGATGAATTTATTTTGCATATAAAACAGTTAACCGATTTACCTGTTGTGCTTTTTCCGGGTTCGGCAATGCAAATTTCCAATCAAGCAGATGCTATTTTGTTTTTACAATTATTGTCAGGTAGAAATCCGGATTATTTAATTGGTAATCAAGTGATTGCTGCTCCTTTATTAAAGCAAACTGATTTAGAGGTTATTTCTACCGGTTATTTATTGGTGGAAAGCGGTAGAGAAACTACGGCATCATATATTAGCAATACCAAACCATTACCGTCACATAAGCCCGAAATTGCCGTTGCAACAGCTTTGGCAGGCGAATTTATTGGCAATAAATTAATTTACCTTGACGGAGGAAGTGGTGCTTTACATCCAATTTCGTTAAATATGATAAAAATGGTTTCCGAGAATGTAAATTTACCTTTAATTATAGGAGGAGGAATAAAAACAAAAAAACAGATACGTGCTGTTTTTGATGCCGGAGCAACTGTTGTTGTTATCGGAACGGCTTTTGAAAATGATGAATTTTAAATTTTGAAAACAACAATTCACATAAAAGGAAAAGAGTATCAAACCGATTTATCCAATCCGTTAGATATTTCAATTCCATTAGAAAATAAAAAGGGTACTTTGGCTTGGTATGTTAAAAATCCGATAATTGAACCTGTGGTAATCGATGATTTTGTAGGTTCGGTTAAAAAAGGAGCTTCTACCAATTTTAATAAAATTACATTTTATCCGCATGCAAATGCAACACATACCGAATGCGTAGGTCACATAACCAAAGAATTTTATAGTATTAACCGTTTATTAAAAAAATTCTTTTTTTTAGCAGAATTAATTAGCGTTGCACCTAAAAAGAAGGGAAGCGATTGTGTTATTACCAAATTTCAAGTAAAAGAAGCGATAAAGCATGAAAATTTAGAAGCCTTAATTATTAGAACATTACCAAATACAAAAGAGAAATTAAATAAAAATTATTCTAATAGCAATCCGCCGTTTTTGTTAGAAGAGACTGCTGTTTATTTAAAAGAAATCGGAATTAAACATCTTTTAATCGACTTGCCTTCGGTAGATAAAGAAAAAGATGACGGAAAATTAGTTGCACACAAGGCATTTTGGAATTTTGGTTCTAATCCAAGGTTAGACGCTACCATAACAGAATTTATTTTTGTAGATAATACAATTAAAGATGATTTGTATTTGTTAAATCTACAAATAGCATCCATTGAAAATAATGCAACTTTAAGCAAGCCGGTTTTGTATAAATTAAAATCGCACTTCTAAATCAGTATCTTTTGTTGTGGTAAATTCCTCTTCATTTTTGCCTAATTCTTTAAAATCATAGAAATTTCTCTTTTTTTGTTGAAATAATTTTTCATCTACAACATAGACATTAGGTAAAGTATCGTGCCAACCTCTTACACTGCTACCTAAATAAGAAAAAGCATCAAATGGTATAAAACGAGAAAAAGTTCTACCAACGATTTGTTTTAACGTTGGTTTTTCGCCATTTTCATTTACTACGATGGTTTTAGATAAGTATTTGCCAATAGATTTTTGTAAGAAAAATTCAAAGACAATAAAATAAAGTAATATTGTGCCGTAAGTAACAGCGATATTAAAAAAAGAGGAATCTACTATAGTGTTAACCAAAGCCATTCCGCCGATTAAGGCAAGGACAACACCTAAAATTGCACTAACAACGATTAAAAGGATATAATACATTATGGTGTCAATAAACAAATTAGCCAAACGTTGTCCGGAACTTGCATATAAATCAGGTGTAATTTTAAATTCTTTTTGCATGTTGTTTTGTTAAACAACAAATATATTAAATTTTAATGGATAGTTAAATTAACCTATTATTGGATATCTAGTAAAAAGCAAAAAAAGAAAATTGGAAATTAGATAAATTAAAACCGGTGTTATTAGTAAAATGAAATTTCCATTGTCCATTTTGTGCTTCTATTGTTGTCACTAAATTTCCGTAATTTATTCCTGATGGTAAGGGACCAATCCAAGTCATTATGCAAGTACTGGTTGTAATACAATTTGAATCGGTTAAAGCTAATGTAGAAGAACCTGATGGAATATTTATAAGTCCGGAAAAAAACTTACCCATAGCAGTAGTTTGGCTTTGATTTAGCATGGAAGTACTCCAACTAGGAGCTGTATTAGGTCCGTTAGAAGTTAGTATTTTACCTGCTGTTCCCGGATTGTTATTTGGCATAATAGCACCCGAAAATTTAATATTACCTGTTACATCTAAAGACTCTGTAGGATTTGTATTTCCAATGCCAACTTGCGAAAAAGCTGAAATCACTAAAAATAAAAAGAATGTAAAGATGCTTGTTTTCATAAAAAATTGTTTTAACAAAAGTATTACTATATTAAAATATATGCATTGATTTCTATCAATACAAAAAAAAACCTTATTCAATAAAGAATAAGGTTTTTTTGTTATGTATTATATTTTAGTAATTATCCTAATGCAACACGTTTAAAATCGGTTACATTAACATCTTTACCTAAAGATTCTTTTACATATTGGTCAACGCTCTTTTTAGAATCTTTAATAAATGCTTGATTTACTAAAGTATTGTCTTTAAAGAAACGTCTTAATTTACCTTTTGCAATATTATCTAACATAGCTTCCGGTTTACCTTCTGCACGTAATTGATCTTTTGCAATTTCAATTTCTTTTTCGATTACAGATGCATCTACAGCATCTTCGTTTAAAGCTATTGGATTCATTGCAGCAGCTTGCATAGCAACATCTTTTGCAACAGTAGCAGCACCTTCGGCATCTGAAGACAAACCTACTAAGGTAGCGATTTTGTTTCCTGCATGGATATAAGATCCAACAAAAGGAGCTTCAATTTTTTCGAAAGCTGTAATTTCTAATTTTTCACCGATAACACCGGTTTGTTCAATTAGTTTCTCGGCAACAGTAATTCCGCCAAAATCAGCTGCTAAAAAAGCATCTTTATCTGCAAAATTTAGTGCAATATCAGCAAAGTCATTTGCTAATTTTACAAAAGAATCATTTTTACCTACAAAATCGGTTTCACAACCTAAAACAATAGCAACACCAACAGTATTGTTATCGTTTACTTTAGCGATAGCAGCACCTTCCGTAGAAGCTCTGTCTGCTCTTTTTGCAGCAACTTTTTGTCCTTTTTTTCTAAGGATTTCAATTGCTTTATCAAAATCACCTTCAGCCTCAACTAATGCATTTTTACAATCCATCATTCCGGCACCGGTAGTTTTTCTTAATTTATTTACTTCTGCAGCAGTTATTTTTGCCATTTTAATAAAATTTTCTAATTAATAATTATTTTTTTGCTTCTGCTTTTTTTGGTTCTTTATCTTTACCGGTTTGTCTTTCTTCAAGACCTTCCGCAATAGCGTCTGTAAGGTAAGATAGCACTTTTTCGATAGATTTAGAAGCATCATCATTAGATGGAATTACAAAATCTACTAATCGTGGATCTGAATTGGTATCTACCATTGCAAAAATAGGAATGTTTAATTTACGTGCTTCCGCAACAGCGATATGCTCTCTTTTAATATCCACAACGATTAAGGCACCAGGTAAACGCGTCATATCACGGATAGAACCTAAATTCTTTTCTAATTTTGCTCTGGTACGATTAATTTGTAATTTTTCTCTTTTTGATAAAGCGTCAAAAGAACCATCTTGTTTCATTCTATCGATAACTGCCATTTTTTTAACGGCTTTTTTGATAGTTGCAAAGTTTGTTAACATTCCGCCCGGCCATCTTTCGGTGATGTAAGGCATATTAACAGAACTTGCTTGATTTGCAACGATTTCTTTTGCTTGTTTTTTGGTAGCTACATAGAGTACTTTTCTACCTGAGGCTGCAATTTTTTTAAGAGCTTTTTGAGCTTCTTCAATTTTTGCAGCGGTTTTATATAAATCGATAATATGAATTCCTTTACGTTCTGTATAGATGTAAGGAGCCATATTAGGATTCCACTTTCTTGTTAGATGTCCAAAGTGTACACCTGCGTCTAACAATTCTTTTACTTCTGGTTTTTTCATTTTTTGTTAAGTTTACGTTCCGTATGAATTAGCAATATTTAAGTAGTCTCAAAAAAAGAAAATCTTAAAAATTTGGATGCTAAACTCAAACAATAACTTTTTAATAATTTTACTAAAACTAAAATATTAACGTTTAGAGAATTGGAATTTCTTACGAGCTTTCTTTTGTCCGTATTTCTTACGTTCCACCATTCTTGGGTCTCTTGTTAATAAGCCTTCCGGTTTTAAAACACCTCTGTTTTCTTCATCTAATTCACATAATGCACGTGAAATTGCCAAACGAGTTGCTTCGGCTTGACCTGTAATACCACCACCTACAACTGTAACTTTAATATCAAATTTACCAACATTATCGGTTAATGTTAATGGTTGGTTTACTTTGTACTGTAAAGTTCCGGTAGTAAAGTAGTTTTCCATATCTTTACCATTTACGGTAATTTTACCGGATCCGTCACTCATATACATACGAGCAACTGCTGTTTTTCTTCTACCTATTTTATGAATTGTATCCATATTATTTAATGTCGTTTAAATTAATTGCTTTAGGTTTTTGAGCTTCTTTATTGTGTTCTGCACCTGTAAAAACATGCAAGTTTTTATAAATTGCTCTTCCTAATTTGTTTTTAGGTAACATTCCTTTAACAGCATTTTCTACTAAACGAATTGGATCTTTTTGAAAAACCTCGGTAGCAGATAATGTTCTTTGTCCTCCTGGATAACCTGTATGGCGTACATATGTTTTGTCCGTCCATTTTTTTCCAGTTAATTGAATCTTCTCAGCGTTGATTACGACTACATTGTCTCCGCAATCTACGTGAGGGGTAAAGTTAGGTTTGTGTTTGCCTCTAATTAGTTTTGCAACTTTAGATGCTAATCTACCTAACACTTCGCCTTCGGCATCTACAACTAACCATTCTTTATTAACGGTTGCTTTGTTTGCAGATACTGTTTTGTAACTTAATGTGTTCACACGTATATTTTTAATTAAACATTCCTCTTTACTCTAAAGAGTTTGCAAAATTACGTATATTTATTTATTTGACAAGTGCTAATTGTCTTTTTTTTAAGTTGAGCGGTTTGTTTTTAATAATTAGAGTAAGATTTAAACTTTATTGGTTGTTTTTGCAGGAAAATAAGTAACATAGAAAACGTATTCTATTTTAAAATAATATCTTTGTAATCTAAATTTAGATTAAATGAATTTTTGGACTGTTGTAGCAAGAGGAATTTTAAGAGGTAAATATATTATATTAGCCATTCTAATTGCAATTACGTATTTTTTAGCAAGTCAAATAAAGAATGTTAAGTTTTCAAATTCCGAGGCAAATTTATTACCAAGCGATCATCCTGCAAATCTTGAGTATGATAAGTTTCTTAAAATTTTTGGAGAGGAAGGTAATTTAATTATTCTCGCAGTTAAAGATTCTACAATTTTTGAGCCTGAAAAATTTTATAACTGGAACAAACTTATCCATAGATTAGCAAAATATCCTGAGGTAGAAACCGCTAAATCGATTGCTGATATCAAGGAGTTGGTAAAAGATAAAAAAAATAAAAAATTTATTACCAAAGATTTATTTGATGACAAGCCAAAGTCTAAAAAAGAAATACTAGCTATAAAAAAGGAGCTATTTAATAATTTACCATTTTACGAAAATTTACTATTTAATAAAGAAACCGGAACGATTAGAGGAATAATTTACCTTAAAAAAGATATTGTAAACACCAAAAAACGAATTACGTTTGTCTTGGATAAATTAATTCCGGAAATTAAAAAATTTGAAAAAGAAAATAAAGTTAATGTGTATGTTTCCGGGATGCCTTATGTACGTACACTTAATGCCAAGAGTATAAAAGATGAAATGAAATATTTTGTTTTTGGTGCTCTTTTTATTACAGCTTTAATTTTCTTCTTCTTTTTTAGATCGTATAGAGCTACTTTTATCACATTACTTACCGTTGTAATTGGTGTAATTTGGTCGTTTGGAACGATTGGATTATTAGGTTACAAAATAACGATTTTAACGGCGTTAATTCCGCCTCTTATTATTATCATAGGTGTGCCTAATGCTGTTTTCTTGATTCATAAATACCAACAAGAAATCAAAAATCATGGTAATCAAGCAAAATCATTAATTCGTGTTATTTCTAAAATTGGGAATGCTACTTTAATGACTAATTTAACTACAGCAGCAGGTTTTGCAACGTTTATTTTTACAAAAAGCAAGACTTTAAATGAATTTGGAATTGTGGCGTCAATTAATATTATGGGAATTTTCTTACTCTCATTATTATTAATTCCAATTATTTACAGTTTTATGCCAATTCCTAAAAAGAGACATTTAAAACATTTAGAAAAGAAATGGATAAATAAAATTGTAGATTGGATGATTCATACAGTAAAACACCACCAAATTACAATCTATATTGTTACGTTTATTCTAGTGATTATTAGCATTATTGGAGTTTATCAAATACGTGTTTCCGGAAGTTTAATTGAAGATATGCCAAAAGGAAAACAATTTTATAAAGATATAAAGTTTTTTGAGGATGAATTTGGAGGTATTATGGCTTTGGAAGTTTTGGTAGATACCAAGATACCAAAAGGAGTAATGAAGCTTTCTACCCTAAAAAAAATGCAACAAATTGAAGATGAAATTGAAGAAATACCCGAACTTTCGCCAACATTTTCAGTTTTAAATTTGGTTAAATATTCCAAACAAGCTTATTATAACGGCAATCCGAAGTATTATCAATTACCATCAAAACAAGAAAAAACATTTTTACTTTCATACACTAAAAACTCTAAAACAAACAAAAATATGTTAAAGAGTTTAGTAGATTCTACCGGAAGATATGCCAGAATGACAACTTATATGAAAGATGTCGGTACCGAAAAAATGGATGTTATTGAGGAGCGATTAGCAAGTAAAGTAAAAAAATTCAATAAAAAAGGATTTGATATTTCGTTAACCGGAAAAGCGTTGGTTTTTATGAAAGGTACTACGTATTTGGTTAAAAATCTATTTATTTCATTGGCAATAGCTATTTTGCTTATATCCTTATTTATGGCTTGGATGTTTCGCTCCTTTAAAATGATTTTAATATCATTAATTCCTAATGTTTTACCATTACTTTTAACTGCCGGACTTATGGGTTATCTTGGTGTACCAATAAAACCATCCACAATTTTAGTATTTAGTATCGCTTTTGGGATTTCAGTAGATGATACTATTCATTTTTTGGCAAAATATCGTCAAGAATTAAAAGCTAATAACTGGAAAGTTAGAAAATCTGTTTTTAAAGCTTTACGTGAAACAGGCGTTAGTATGTTTTATACATCTATCGTGTTGTTTTTTGGGTTTTTAATTTTTACATTATCCAGTTTTGGCGGCACCATTGCTCTTGGTGGTTTGGTTTCAATAACATTATTATTTGCCATGGTTTCTAATTTGTTGTTATTGCCTGCTTTATTACTTTCTTTTGAACAAAAAATAGCCAATAAAAAGACTTTTATAGAACCAAAAATTAAAATTTTACCTGAGGAACAGTAAAATCAGCATCTGATTTGGCATAATAATTGATTTTTAGTCTATTAAAATATGGGAAATAGGTGTTTTAATTAAAAATGTCTATATTGTACTCCCAAAAAATAAATTAAAATGAAAAAAGTACTGCTAACAATTATTTTATCCGGTTTTCTTTTTGGATTTATTGGTATGCAAGATGATATTTGGAAAGCTCCTGAAGCTGCCAAAAAATTAAAAAATCCAATTCCTAAAGATGCCAATTCTATTGAAAGAGGAAAAAGAATCTTTCGTAGTAGATGTGCTGTCTGTCATGATCTAAACGGTCACGGAAACGGTCCCGGAGCAAAAGCATTAACACCAAAACCAAAAGATTTGACTTTGCCTTTGATTCAAAATCAAACCGATGGAGAAATTTTCTGGAAAATATCAAAAGGTAGAAATGACATGATTAAATGGGAACCAATTTTAACCGAAAAGCA
This sequence comes from Flavobacteriaceae bacterium, assembly GCA_026988395.1. Lineage (GTDB taxonomy): Bacteria > Bacteroidota > Bacteroidia > Flavobacteriales > Flavobacteriaceae > S010-17. Next base: position 61,826 of record JALSLI010000197.1, read on the forward strand.
ACGTTGGGATTTGGTAAATTACATTAGATCTTTAAAATAAAGTCTAATTTTTTAAAACTTAAGAGTTGCTTTTAGTAACATCTATTGTTTTTTATTTTTGAGCTACAAATCAAATCGTAAACCAAAAGAAACATTGTGTTGTCCGTTGTAATTATGTCTAAACAAATCGTTTAAATCGTATTTTACATAAAAACTGGTGTCTTTATAACCAATTAATCCTTGTACACCATAAACAAACTTGTTTACGTTGTAATCTCCTTTTCGTTTATCTCTAATGGTTTTTCCGTTTAATTTATATTTGAGAATTTGTTTGGATTTTAGATTAATTCCGGCAAATCCACCAAAACTAAAACGAAAAGTTCTATTACGATAAAATATTTTTTTACCGTTTTTAATTTCCGGTTTACTAAAATCAGTTTCTACCATTATCGGAACCACCAATTGTACATTTTTAAAACGCGATTTTTTTAAATCATAAGTAAAAGACTGTAATGTTGTTGTGTTACCCGAACTTACGTAGTATAGATTGTCTTTCAATCTAAGGTTGTTGTATCTAACCGAAAATCCGTAGTCGATATAAAAAATCGGATTTTTTTTAAAAATCCGTGTTTTATAATTTGTTCCCAGTTCAAAGAAATATGATTTCCCAAAATAAAAAGGCATGTCTTGCATCGAATTTATATTATTGCCTTGCATTACATTGTTTAATCCGAAAGCGTAAACAAAATAAGAGTAGGTACGTTTGTTTTTGTACTCGTATTTTTTGCCTTTTTCTTTACCTAATCTAATGCTTATTGTACGGTATTCTTGTTCTTGTTTAGTTTCGATTAATTTTTTGTGTACGCGATTTTCCATGGCAGTATGCAATTCTTTTTCTAATGCATCTACCTGTGTTTTGATGTTTTTTGCATGTTTGGTTACGGCTTCTTTCTTTAAAGTTTCGTATTCTTCTTCGGTAATAAGATCTTTGTTATAATTTTTTTCAATCTCTCTAATTTCTTTTTTCATTAACGCTCGTTCGCTTGTGGTAATGGAATCAATTTTATACGAAATTTCTTTGGTTTTAGACTCTAAATCTTGACTTAATACGCTTTGAACCAATCCAAATAAAAGCAATACGGTACTAATTATTATTCGTGTCATTTTTTATAATTTAATTGTTAGAAATATGGTTTTCAACTGCCTGTGCACCGGCAATTAATTTTTTAATAATTTTATTTTTTAAGGTATTATCTTCTTCGTTTTCCAGCGTATAAAGAATTTCACCGGTCTTAATTTTAATTTTAAGATTCGTAGTGTCTTCTTGTATTAAATTTCTAAGTGAAGCAACTAAAAGTTTATTCATTTCGGCATCCGACAAAGGTGTTTTTTGTGGGTTATTCGCAACGATTATTTTTTCCTTATCGGAATTGTTTTTAGAAACATCATGTGTATCATTTTCAGGAAAGTTTTCTGTTAATTTCACCGTTTTTTTAACGGAATATTTTTCCGGTTTAACCGTATTTTTTGATGCAACATATTTTTTATTTTTACCAATAATAGGTTTTTGCTTAATAGGTAATGCAAGCTTCTTTTTTGTTTTAGGTATAAGTGTCTTAGGTTGTTTTTTATCAACTGTAATTAAATTTTCTTTTTGTTTTATATTACTATGTTGTCTAAAAAAGATTGTCAATGCAATTAAAAAACCGATAAGCATACCGGTAATGGCAAAATATCTATAAAAAGTACTTTTTTTAGTATTTTGTTTTTGTTCCAATTTTGCATTTAAAACCTCCCATAATAACGGATTTGGCGTAATTTCTCTATTACGGAAATGTTCTTTTACCTTTTTTTCGATATTATTTTCCATATTGTGATTTTTTATTTTTGAGGGATTTCTTTATTTGCTGTTTAGCCTTTCGGTAACGTAATTTTGAAGCATTTTCGGTAATGTTTAAAATTTCGGCAATTTCTTTATGTTTGTATTCTTCGATAACAAATAAGTTAAATACAAATCGTAATTCAGGTTTTAAAGCGTCTATTGCCACTTGTATTTTATCGGTATTTATTCTCTTTTGTGTTTCTTCTTCGGCTATTGGTTTGTCTTTAAATTCATCTGTTATAAATGTGTTTTTTTTAATGCGTAAATACGAAATACATTCGTTTATCATAATTTTTCGTATCCAGCCTTCAAAACTTCCTTTTTGGTTATAGGTGTTTATTTTGGTAAACACTTTTAGAAATCCGTTTAATAAAACATCTTCGGCATGCTGTAAATCTTTTATGTACTGTCTGCAAACAGATAACATTTTAGGAGCGTAATATTGATACACAAAGTGTTGCATTTCACGGTTTTCGGCTTTAAGTTTCTTTACAACTTGCCGATCGTTTAAAACCGGATTTTTATGTAGTTTTATAACTTTCAATTCTCTTTTTAAGTGTTTCTATTTGTATAGACGACAGTTTTTATAAAAGGTTTCTATTTTACATAAAAAAAACCTCACAAAAATATTTTTGTGAGGTTTTAATAAAAAGATTTAATTTTTTAATATTTTATCTCGATATTGTCTAATTCATAAGTTCCATCGAAATCTAGATTACCGGAGCCTGTATATTTAAATGCAATATAAAAATTTTCTCCTTCCGCACAAGATAAATCTACAATCCCTGAAGAAACCCAATTTTGATAAAATTCATCATCGCTTACTATGTTAGCCGATGGTATAATACCCCAGTTAGCAGAGGAAATACCAGCTTCGGTACCATCCCAATCTGTTGAGAATAAAAGTTCTAATTTAGATCCATCAGACCAACTATTAGAGGTCATAAATTCTAAAGTTTCTCCTGTTTGGGTATTCATATTTAAAGCTGGACTTATTAACCAAGCAATTGTACTGTCATCTTCAGATGAGTATGAACCTATTTTAGCTGAATAACCTGATAATGCAGATGAGCTATTAAACAGCTCCCAGCTTCTAGTTCCTGCCTCTGTATAGTTTGTCCAACCATTATCAATTGTACCGGAATCAAAATTTTGTTCTAAAAGAATTTGACTCCCAGGTGTATCAGCCAAACCACAGTCTAAGATTATAGGGTCGCATCTTTCAGTATCTAAAAACTCCAAATCTGTAGAAGAGTTAAGTACAACAACAGGGCTGGCTTCCCTATAGTTTTTCATCAAAACAGCCTCTAAAGTACCTTTTTTCTCAGGTATATTAAGTGATTTAAAAGTAGAGAAAGTGCTTGTCATTAATCCGAAACTTTGTTGCGTTTCACAACTTAATAATGTTCTTATTGCATCATATTCATCATTAGGTTCTCCTGCAAAAGTTTTACCTAATTCACTTAGTTCAAATTGAATGTTATTCATTTGCACATAAGTATTCATTGTATCATCATTAAAATCACTTGTTGTAATAATTTGTGGTACAATTTCTTTTGTAACTCCTGATCGTGTAATTATTTCATCAGCTCTTGTTCCGGATATTCTTTTTAATTTAAAATCTACATCTCTTATCCCTATTTTATAAACTCCGAGAATATTATCTGTTGGGTTACTTGTGTTTAGAAAAGGAGGATCTTGTTCATGTTGGCCATCTAAATAAGTAACACTTAGTCCTGCCATTTTTATATAAATTTTTCTTCCAAAATTGTATTTGGTGTACATGGATCTTAAATCAATATCAATTTCAATACCTGCAGTTGGATTTTCAAAATTATCTTGAATAACTAATTTTTTGTAAAAATTACCATCCTTATCATTACTAACAACATAACCGGAAATAACAACCGGACTATCATCAGGAAACGTATATATTAATTGAGCAGCTCCCGGATTAGTGGCATTATTGTAATTTTGTATAATGTTATTCTTTACAGCAGTGATGGTAGAATTTGAAATATCATTATCTTCATATTGAATTTGCGGCGTGTCAAAATTACTATCTTTAACACAGGCAGTAAAAGTAGCAACTACAAAAAGCATACTTACTGCAAACTTTAAAATATTTTTTGTTTTATACATAATTTTATATTTTTTAATTTTTGTTTTTTAGTTATTAGAATCTTAAATATAGATTAAAAAAGTATGTTGTTTTATTACCATACCAGTATTTAGGGCCAAAAGTTGGAGTTTCTAAATTGCGTTGTTGTTGTAGTCTTACAAAGTTAGCATTTCTTGCTTGTTCAAAACCGCCGGTTTTAAATTCTTCGCCTAAGATGTTGCTTATACTAGCAAAAAATCCAATGTATTTGTTGCCTACTTTCCAAGATTTACCACCAATTGCGTTTAATAAAAAGGCTCCGTCAAATTCTTCTTGTACCAACAAAGAATCTACTTCATCTTGGGTTACCGGATTTCCGGTCTCCGGGTTAATTAAAGGCAAACCATCGGTATCTTGCCAAAAGTTATTGGTACGCAATACCGGAGAAATATCTAAATAATTTTGCATTTGATAATTTGCATTAACACCAAACCACCAATATTTAGGGTCACGGTATTCAAATCCTAAGGAATACGCTTGTCTTGGTGTTCCGGCAACATTTACTCCTTTTAAATAAGTTGTACCAAAATCTCTAAATTCATTTTCATTTTCGGAAGTTAAATACAAATTAGGATTGTTACTGTATTTGTATTCCCCAACAGCCGCAACAGCCGTTAACTTGATTGTAGGAGTTGCTTGTACTTCAAAACCAAGTTCCATTCCTTTGTGTGTTTTTTCAATTCCGGTAACGCTTTCGCCAACAAAATCTTCGTCATCACCACCTTGTAAACCCAAACCTTGTGCAAAGTAAAACGAGGTTTCGATAGCGTCGCTAAATTTGGTATAATATCCTGTTAAACGACCTTTAATTCCCGGTGCTCTTAAAATATAACTTGCATCTGCACTCATTATTTTTTGAGAAGTAACATTTGGTATTATTTGGTTGTTCATTCTTGCATTTGCAAAAGTATTTCTTAGTGTAGGAGCAATTGATAGATAGCCTCCGTTTACATTAATTAAATGGCGACCGGTAATTTTATACGTAATACCTGCTTTAAAACTTGGGTCGTTAAAAGTTAATTTTTCGCTTTTACCAAGAGATGTGGTAGGATATGAACCATTTTGAAACAAACCTTCACGTTGATGTGAAGTGCTTGCATATTTACCGGCAACAAAGAAATCTACTTTATCGTATGAAAATTGAGCTTGTAAAAAGGCATCCATTGTGTTGGAGTATAATTTATAATTATATAAGAATTTATCACCAACTGTTACCTGTCTATTAGGATGTAACATATCGTTTTGTTCTTGTGTACTACCTTCCGGAGCGTATTGGTCTAAATCGGTAAAATATTGTGCACCTAATAAATCTAACATATTTCCGAAATTATCGGAATCAAATTTACTGTAATTAATTCTTCCGTTTAAGGTAATATTGTCGGTTAATTCGGTTACTAAGTTTGTGTTTACCGAAATAGTTGTTTCATCATTACGGTCTTCGTATTGATAATAAGCGGCATTTCCACCAATGGTCGTATTAGCGTCATATAAATCTGCCCAATTTATTTGTCCGTTATTTTTAAATTCGGTTAAATTATCATAAAACTCGGTATAATCAGGCCCTGAGTTATGAGCTAAAGCATAACTAGGTAATTTTTGGTAATAAGTAGGATCCGGATTTAAAGCTCTGTAATAACCAATTCTACTGTTACCAACACTTCCGGTTTGGTAACCGATATTTGTGTTTAACGAAGTTTTATCGCTAATAGTAAAATAATGACTTAAAATAAAAATAGGTTCTTTTAAATCTTTAATTCTGGAATTTCTTTTTTCAACACCTTGATAACCCCAATATGAGTTGTAGGTCAACCCTTTTAAATCGTAAACTTCTTGTGTATTTGGTGAAGATTTCCCTCTACGATTTGGCGTGTATAAAGCACTTAAATTTAAACTGTGTTTATCATTTAGCTTTTTTTCAACAGCTAAATAAGCAGACCAAGCGTTGTAAGTAGAGCCTTCAAAATAACCTTCTTTTGCGTATCTTCTAGAAGCGGAAACACTATAAGCCCAGCCTTTTTCGTTTAAGCCGGAGTTGTGAGTTGCCATAAACCTTCCTTGATAACTTCTGTTAGATGATGATGCAGAAATTCTGTTTCCTTTTCTTTGAGTAGATGCTCTGGTATTAATTGCCGTTGCTCCTAAAACACCTCCAAAAGTTATATCGGAAGGAGCTAATCCGTAAGAAAATTCTTGATTTCTAGTAATGTCATTTAATCCTCCCCAATTAGACCACTGAGGTCTTCCGGTTGCAACTTTGTTCATTTTAATACCGTTAATTAAAACCGTAGCATTTTCAGAGTCATAACCACGACTTCTAAACCAAGAAAAATTAAAAGCCGCAGCTCTTACAAAGACATCTCTTGAAGATTGTAATAATCCTGAAGTGTTATCGGCACCACCTTCGTCATCAGATAATTCATCATCGGAAAGTGTAATTTCACTAATATCAGATTCTTCATTATAGTCTTCATACAGCGAAATTTCACCTAAATCAATAGGTTTATCCGCAATTACAACAGGAAACAATTGTTTTTCGTATCCATTTAAATAGATTTCGATAATTTGTTTTCCTTTAGGAACATTTTTTAGTACAAAAACACCATTAAACGGAGTTTTTACCATAATGTTTGTTCCTTGAACAGAAACCTTAACATTGGCAATTGCTTTTTCTGTTTCCGCATCGAGCACTTTACCTTTAACAGACTGTTGTGCTTGCATTGTGAAAAAAGAAAAAATACCAAGTAAGGTTGCAATAAAATATTTTTTCATAAGTGAGTTTAAAATTAATTTATGTTTAACGCAACAAAAATACGAATTTATAAACATATCTTTTGTTAATTTAACAGAAAAGTAATATTAAGGAATTGTTAAGCGATTTTTTGATAAATACAACGTTAAATTATTTTTTGGTTCGATTATTGTTTTTAATTTAGCAACCTATTAAAAATACAAAGATGAGATTTATTAAATTAATGTTTGTTGTTATATTTTTAGCAACAATTTCGGCTTTTAGCCAACAAAAAAAATTTAAAATACGCACGGTTGCTTTTTATAATTTAGAAAATTTATTTGATACGATAAATGATCCTCAAAAATTAGACGAACGTAGTCCTATAATGGAAATGAATGCCAAAAAAAGAGGGAAAGCATATCTTGCCAAGTTAGACAATATGGCAAAAGTTATTTCGGAAATCGGTAAAGAAAAAGCAAAGAATAGTCCTGCAATTATTGGTGTTGCTGAGGTAGAGAATCGCCAAGTTTTAGAGGATTTAATCCATAACGAGAAACTTAAAAAGAAACATTACGGTATTATTCATTACGATTCGCCAGACGCCAGAGGGATTGACGTTGCATTATTATATCAAAAAAGATATTTTAAACCAATAGACAGTAAAACATACGAATTGAAATTATTTAGTGATGAAGGAAAGCCGTATGCAACAAGAGATCAATTGCTTGTAACCGGAATGTTAGATGACGAGATTATTCATATTATTGTAAATCACTGGCCGTCAAGGAGAGGAGGTGAGCAAAAAAGCCGACCTTCTCGTGAAAAAGCGGCAGCATTAAATTTAAAAATTATAAAAGATATAGAGAAAGAATATCCCAATCCTAAAATAATTATTATGGGTGATTTAAATGATGATCCTATCAATACAAGTTTGCGTCAAATTTTACACGCCAAAGGAAAAAAATCTGCTGTACAAAAAGGAGGTATTTACAATCCGATGGATGATATGTTTAGACGTGGTTTAAGTACTTTAGGGTATCGCGATAATATTAATTTATTTGATCAAATAATGGTAACGTATCCTTTATTAACCACTAAAAAAGATTTTTCTACTTATAAATTATATAAAGCAAATATTTTTAATCCTAGATTTTTAACCCAAAAAAAAGGACGTTATAAAGGATATGCATACAGAAGTTGGGGAGGTGGAAAATTTACCGGAGGATATAGTGATCACTATCCTGTTTACATCTATTTGTTAAAAGAGAAAAAATAACTCCTAAATTATAACATATTCAACCAACCTTTTTAAGAAAGCTTTCTTAAAAAGGTTTCTTTTTGCGTATATTTGTCAAATAACTAAAAATTAAAAATATTATGATGGTAATGTTACATTCTATTTGGGCTTTTATAGTGCTGATTATGTTAGTAATTGTAGTGGTAAAATCGTTTACTAGTTTTACTAAATCGTTTACAAATACAGATTTAAGATTGGCTCTTTTCACGTTAATTGTTAGTCATATTCAGTTGCTTTTAGGGTTGGGCGTTTATTTTAGTTCGCCGGCATTTAAATTTATTAAGGAACACGGTATGGGAGCGGCTATGAAAGACAGTCACGTAAGATTACTGGCAGTAGAACATCCTTTAATGATGATTTTAGCGATTGTTTTAATAACTGTTGGTTTTTCAAAAGCAAAAAAAGAAAGCACTAGTCAAGGTAAATTTAAAAAAATAGCTTTTTTGTATGGAGCGGCTTTGTTATTAATTTTATCAAGAATCCCTTGGGGACAATGGTTGGGTTAAGAAAATTTTAAAAGAAAACCACTTAATTTTAGTTAAGTGGTTTTTTGCTTAATACCTGATTTTTATCAATTTATATTTTAAAATAAAAGCTATATTTGCAAGCCAAACTTATCTTAAAAACCTTAATTATGAAAAAATTAATATTTACTATTTTAGTATCTACAGTATTGCTATCTTGTAAACCGGAAGCCAAAGAAAAAAATCAACAGAAAGAAGAAAATCAAGTTTCTTATGCTTCTTTTGGTGAAAAAATTTCAGCAGACGGTGCTGTTTCCAAAGAAAAAGCTCAGCAAATTTTCAACTCCTTAAAAAAAGGAGATACCGTTGCCATAAAATTTAAAACTAAAATTAATTCTTCTTGTAAAAAGAAAGGATGTTGGATGCGTTTGGATTTAGGCAATAATAATGAAACTTTGGTGCGTTTTAAAGATTATGGTTTTTTTGTGCCGTTAAACGCTCAAGGAAAAGATGTAATTGTAAACGGAAAAGCTTATTTAGATATTGTTACAGTAGATGAATTACGTCATTATGCTAAGGATGAAGGTCTTTCGGAAGACGAAATCAATAAAATAAGTGAAGAAGAGGTTACTTATGCGGTCTTATCAGACGGTGTTTTATTAGTTGAATAAAAATGAAATACTTTATCATTATAATTTTAAGCATTTCCTTTTTTTCTTGTTCAAATAAAGAAAAAAAGGAAACACTTCAAACGGTTAAAAAAGAAAAATTGGTAATGTACCAACCGTCTGAAATGACAAAATTAATGCGTGAGATGTATCTTTTTCAAGAAAAGTCTAAAAAACAAATTGAAAACGGAGAGCTACCATTGGATTTTCCCGAAAAATTTAAAAAAATACACACTGCCGAACTTTCTGATCAATTTGAGCACGATAAATCTTTTCAGAATTTCACAAATTTATATTTTAAAAATATAGATAGATTAAATAATTCTACTAAAGAAAATGCTAAAAAAGATTTTAATATTGCAATTCAATCTTGTATTGCTTGCCATCAAACTACTTGTACAGGACCCATACCAAGGATTAAAAAATTGCTGATTAAATAAGTAATTTAAAAAAGGAAGTTTACTTTATGATAAAATTAAATCTTAAATTTATTTTAGCATGGTTATTTTATAAAAAATGTTATGATAATAACTTTTTTAAGTAGAAGTTTAACATGATTTCAATTTCTTTTTCAGAGTTATTAGGTTTTTTCACATCTGTAAGATTTGGTAGATATTTTGCGAAAAATAGCTGATTATTAGTCATTTCAAAAACAGTTGAGGCTAATGATTTTGGGTATTTAAAATCTGGATTATATTCTTTAATTATTGAAGCAATATTAGCAGTTAATTTTTTGTAGCTTTTAAATAAACCTATTGAATTTTCTTTATCTACTTCAATAGTATGATAAGCCTTGGTACCTTCAAAAACAATAATCTTATGTAATTTACTTTCATCAATAAACTCAACAAGTGAATTATTTTCTGTTGCAAAAATTAATGAGTGTACGATGATTTCCAGTTTCTTTTCAGTATTTGTAATATTCATCGAGTAAAAATTAATTAAATAATTAACCCACTCCCAATACCAATTAACAAGGTATAGTAATAATAAATGTTTGTTTTCAAAATATCTATAAATAGATGCTTCTGTTGAATTAATTTTTGTAGCGAGTTTTTTAAAATTAAAGGTTTCAAATCCAATTTCACTAATTAGAATAATACTAAATTGTATTATTTTCTTTCCAAGTTTTGATTCTTGAGGGTTTTTAATATATAACCCCTCGTTTAAATTAAATTTTATTTGTACAGACATTTTTTTAGGTAAATTATGTTAAAAAGCTCTTAATTTTTTACAAATATATAAAATATAACTATTAATTATGAAAGTATAACTATCATTTAAAAAAGTTTTACTATTTTTGGCGATAATTAAAAATAATTTAAAATGATTAAAAACACTTTTTCACATTTAAAAAATGATATTCCGGCGAGTATAGTAGTATTCTTCGTTGCTCTTCCGTTATGTCTTGGTATTGCTTTAGCGAGTGGAGCACCTTTATTTTCAGGAATAATTGCAGGTATCGTAGGAGGTATTGTTGTAGGAGCTTTAAGTGGCTCTAATGTAGGGGTAAGCGGTCCTGCTGCGGGTTTAGCAGCTATAGTTTTAACAGCAATAGGAGCTTTAGGAGGTTATGAAAACTTCTTAGTTGCTGTGGTTTTAGGAGGGATAATACAAATATTATTTGGTATTCTTAAAGCAGGAGTTATTGGATATTATTTTCCTTCTTCTGTTATTAAAGGGATGCTTACAGGTATTGGTATTATAATTATTTTAAAACAAATACCTCATTTTTTAGGTTATGATCCCGATCCTGAGGGCGATTTTTCTTTTTTTCAAGTTGATGGAGAAAATACTTTTTCAGAAATTTTAAACACAATAAACTCTGTGCAATTAGGTTCTTTTATTGTTGGTGTGATAGGTTTGGCCATTTTATTACTATGGGATAAAATATTATCTAAAAAAGGAAAGATATTTAAACTTGTGCAAGGGCCTTTAGTTGCTGTGGTTTTTTCCATTATTTTTTACGTAATTACTAAGGATAATAAAAGTTTGTCAATAGCCGGTTCTCATTTAGTAAGTGTTCCTGTACCGGAAGATATGTCTTCTTTCTTAGGTCAATTTACTTTCCCTAATTTTAATGTTATAACTAATACAGATGTTTGGATAGTGGCATTTACTATTGCTTTAGTGGCAAGTTTAGAAACATTATTGTGTGTAGAAGCTACGGATAAATTAGATCCTCATAAAAACGTTACACCAACTAATCGAGAATTATTAGCACAAGGAACCGGAAATATTATTTCAGGATTAATAGGAGGTTTACCAATTACACAAGTTATTGTACGTAGTTCTGCTAATATCCAATCTGGAGGGCGAACTAAAATGTCTGCAATAATTCACGGGTTTTTACTATTAATTTCTATTATTCTTATTCCTACGCTTTTAAACATGATTCCGTTATCAGTTCTTGCTGCAATACTACTAATGGTTGGTTGGAAGTTAGCAAAGCCGGAGTTATTTAAAAAAATGTATGATTTAGGATGGAAACAATTTATTCCATTTATAATTACTGTATTAGGTATTGTTTTTATTGACCTTTTATATGGATTAGGTATAGGTTTATTAACAGGTATTGTTATTGTCTTAAGAAATAGTTATAAAAACTCTCACTTTTTACATAAAGAAGGTGAAGATGTTGATGATGGTAAAATAAAAATGACATTAGCTGAAGAAGTTACATTTTTTAATAAAGGAGCGATATTAAAAGAACTTGATGGGATACCGGAAAACTCTTATTTAGAATTAGATATAAGAAAAACAAGATTTTTAGATAATGATATAGTTGAAATATTGGAAGATTTTGCATATAAAGCAAAAGAAAGAAACATCACTATAAAGTTAATTTCTGAGCGAGGCATAGTAGAAAATCCTTCAAGTTTTATTGATTTTTTCAAACTAAAGCCAAAATTAGCATAACAAAATAATAATTAAAAATAGATAAATATGAAAGTACAAACGAAAGAAACACAAGAGTTAATGACACCTCAAAAATCATTAGATTTATTAAAGGAAGGTAATGCGAGATTTCAAAATAATCTTAAAGCAAATAGAGATCTTTTAGAACAAGTAAAACAGACAGGAAAAGGTCAATTTCCATTTGCCACAATTTTAAGTTGTATCGATTCAAGAGTTTCATCAGAATTAATTTTTGACCAAGGAATAGGAGATGTTTTTAGTGTAAGAATAGCAGGGAATTTTGTCAATGAAGATATACTTGGTAGTATGGAATTTGCTTGTAAGTTAGCAGGAACAAAATTAATTGTAGTATTAGGACACACTGCTTGTGGAGCTGTAAAAGGAGCTTGTGACGATGCTAAATTAGGAAATTTAACAGCAATGCTAAGTAAAATAAAACCGGCAGTTAATTCGGTAGTAGAACCTAAAGACCAAAAATTAAGAAATTCTTCTAATATTGAATTTGTTAACAATGTAGCTAAGAAAAATGTAGAACTTACCATAGACCAAATAATGAAAGAAAGTGATGTGTTAGCAGAAATGCAAAACAATGGGAAAATACAAATTATAGGAGCAATGTATGATATTAATACAGGAAAAGTATCATTTTATGAATAGAAAAGAAAAAAAGAAAATAATTAGCTTGGTAACATTAGTAATATTAATGTTATCAAGCTTCACAATGCGATCCCAAGATAGTAATTTTGGGAACTGGTTAATTTATATAGGAAATAAAAAAATTAATTCTAAATGGAATTTACATAGCGAAATTCAATATAGAAATTATAATGCAATAGGAGATCTAGAACAATTACTAATTAGAACAGGATTAGGCTACACTTTTAATGATAATAAAAATAATGTTTTATTTGGGTATGGATATATTTTATCTGAAAATTATTTAGATAGTTCAAATGAAAAAGAAACAATTAACGAGCATAGAATTTTTCAACAATTTATATCAAATCAAAAAATTGGAACTGTAAAACTCGGCCATAGATATAGGTTTGAACAGAGATTTATTGAAAATGATTTTAAATTACGATTTCGATATTTTTTAAGCTTAAATGTTCCCCTAACAAAAAAGGAAACTAATTCTTATTATTTATCAGTTTATAATGAGGTGTTTTTAAACACTAAAACAAATATTTATGATAGAAATAGACTTTATGGAGGTATTGGATATAAAATAAATCAGAATTTAAGATTAGAAATAGGTTATATGAATCAATTTTTTGAAAATACAAATCGCGACCAGTTAAATATTATTAGTTTTATAAACTTTTAATTTTGTTTAATCAAAAATCCGTAAATTTGCCGTTCATCTAATTTTGATTATGAGCGAAGCAAAAAAATCACTCAATTTTATTGAGCAAATTATAGAAGAAGATTTAAAAAACGGATTACCAAAAGAGAAATTGCGATTTCGGTTTCCACCTGAGCCAAATGGATATCTTCATATTGGGCACGCTGCGTCTATTTGTTTAAATTTCGGATTAGGAAATAGATACAACGCTCCGGTAAACTTGCGTTTTGATGATACAAATCCGGCAAAGGAAGAGCAAGAATATGTAGATGCCATAAAGCACGATATAAAGTGGTTGGGATTTCAATGGGATAAAGAATTGTACTCTTCCGATTATTTTCAAAAATTGTATGATTGGGCAGTTCAGATGATAAAAGATGGTTTGGCATACGTAGATGATTTGTCACCCGAAGAAATGGCGAAACAAAAAGGAACACCAACAGAACCCGGAGTGGACAGTCCAAATAGAAATCGTTCTGTAGAAGAAAATCTTACTCTTTTTAATAAAATGAAAAATGGTGATTTTCCCGAAGGATCTCACGTATTGCGAGCTAAAATTGATATGAAACACACCAATATGCTAATGCGTGATCCTATTATGTATCGTATTTTGCATAAAGAACACCATCGCACAGGAAATGATTGGAAAATCTATCCTATGTATGATTGGACACACGGTGAATCCGATTATATCGAGCAAATTTCACACTCTATTTGTACTTTGGAATTTAAACCGCATCGCGAACTTTATGATTGGTTTTTAGACCAAGTTTATACAAACGGTTTACGACCTAAACAACGCGAATTTGCACGTAGAAACCTCAGTTATACCATTATGAGTAAACGAAAATTACTCCGTTTGGTGCAGGAAGGTTTTGTAAACGGTTGGGATGATCCTAGGATGCCTACTATTTCCGGTCTTCGCCGAAGAGGTTATACGCCAGAATCTATTGTGCAATTCAGTGAAGTTTCCGGTATAACCAAACGCGATAACGTTACCGATGTTGCTTTATTGGAATATTGCATTCGCGAGGATTTAAATAAAAACGCACCAAGAGTAATGGCGGTTTTAAATCCGGTTAAAGTGATAATTACCAATTATCCGGAAGATAAAGAGGAGCTGATCGATGCCAATTACAATGATTATCAAGAAGGTTTCGGTAGCCGAATTGTGCCTTTTTCAAAAGAAATTTATATCGAAAAAGAGGATTTTAGAGAAGAAGCCAATAAAAAATATTTTAGATTAAAATTAGGAGGAGAAGTACGTTTAAAAAATGCTTACATTATAAAAGCCAACGATGTAGTAAAAGATAAAAATGGTAATATTACCGAAATTCATTGTACGTATGATACCGATTCTCTTAGCGGAAGCGGTACAGAAGCCAGTAAACGACGTGTAAAAGGAACTTTGCATTGGGTTTCGGCAAAACACGCGGTTCCTGCCGAGGTACGTTTGTACGATCGTTTATTTACCGATGAAGCTCCTGATAGCCATAAAGACAAAGATTTTACCGAATTTATTAATCCAAATTCATTGGTAATTAATAAAAATGCTTTGGTAGAACCGAGTTTAAAATCAGCAACCGAAGGAGAGCGTTTTCAGTTTCAACGATTGGGATATTTTGTGGTAGATAAAGACAGTACGGCAGACAATTTGGTTTTTAACCGAACAGTTGCCCTTAAAGATTCTTGGGCAAAAAAAGAAAAAAAATCACAAGCCAATACACAACAAATAAAAGACGAAAATTTAGATAAAGTGATGGCTTACGCCGGAAAATATCTAAAATCAAGAGAAGAGGATGAACGCCTGATGTTAATTAAAAATATTTTTGAACTTGCCGAGAAAATTAAACCGGAAGTTTTGTTTGATAAAATTTCAAAAGCCAATAGTAATAAAGAATTTTTGGCAAATCTGATGTTGCTAAACAGTATGAAAATAACGTTAAATGATTCCGATAAGGATAAAATAATTCCGTTTATCGAAAAAGGTTTACAGATGAAAAATTCGTATGTTCGCTTTCAAGCAACCGATGCCGTTGGGAAGTACAACATTAAAGAACACTATTTACCATTATTAACCGAAATGGCAAAAATTGATAAAAACACACACGTTATAGAACGATTAAAAGAAATTTTATAGTATAAAAACACCTAAAAAATTAATTTTTTAGGTGTTTTTATTTTTTGAGGTATGAAAATAGTAGAACAAATAAAACAACCCATTTTAACAGAAATGGAAATTTTTGAAACCCGTTTTAAAGATGCGATGGTTTCAAAAGTACCTCTGTTAAACCGAATTACACATTATATTGTTCGTAGAAAAGGAAAACAAATGCGACCGATGTTTGTTTTTTTGGTTGCCAAAATGGTTTCCGGCGGTAAAGTAATTGATCGTACTTATCGCGGAGCTTCGGTAATCGAATTAATTCATACCGCAACATTGGTACACGATGATGTGGTAGATGACAGCAATCGCAGACGCGGATTTTTTTCGATAAACGCCTTATGGAAAAATAAAATTGCGGTTTTGGTTGGTGATTATTTGCTCTCAAAAGGTTTGTTATTATCTATTGATAATGATGATTTTGATTTACTAAAATTAATATCCATTGCAGTTCGCGAAATGAGTGAAGGCGAACTGTTACAAATTGAAAAAGCCAGAAGATTAGACATTACCGAAAAGGTGTATTTTGAAATTATTCGTCAGAAAACCGCTACTTTAATTTCTGCTTGTACCGGAATCGGAGCGGCTTCGGTAGGAGCAGAACAAGAGGAAATTGATAAAATGCGACAATTTGGCGAATACATAGGCATTGCTTTTCAGATAAAAGACGATTTATTTGATTATACCGATGCCAAAATAGGCAAACCAACAGGTATTGATATTAAAGAACAAAAAATGACCTTGCCACTTATTTATACTTTAAATAATTGTTCGGAAAAAGAAAAAAAATGGCTGATAAACTCCGTTAAAAATCACAACAAAGACAAAAAACGCGTTAAAGAAGTCATTGCTTTTGTAAAAGCAAATGGCGGTATAGAATACACGATTTCTCAAATGAAAAATTACCAAACAAAAGCCTTAAAGATTTTAGATACTTATCCGGATTCCGATTATAAAAAATCCCTTATTACAATGGTAGATTACGTAATTAATCGCGAGATTTAATTTTTTAAAATTGTTGCATAAATTTATGTTTTAAGAATTTACCCCCAAATTTTATGATTGACTTATTAATTTAATTTCTGTATATTTACCCTTTAAAATTAAGGATATGGAACAATTTAAAGGTAAAAACTTACTAAACTTTGTAAAAGAACTGCCAAATGACGATGCATGTAAAGCCTATTT
>JALSLI010000198.1 GCA_026988395.1 Flavobacteriaceae bacterium
AAAGGTAATTAAATCCTCTTTTGAAATAGGTTTATTATTTACTTTTAAAAAGCCGTTTTTTATATTTTTAAAACTGATAATTCCGCTTTCCACAGCCTTTTTATCGAGATTAATTTTTTTATTTTGTATATAGCAATATGCGTAAAACATCACTTGAAATCGTTTAGCGTAGCTTTTGTGATTTTCTCGGTTAAATTCCCAAACCTTATTATTTAACATACTTTGGTCTGCTTTACCGGTTTTGTAATCGATAATGCGTAATGTGCCATTGTACAATTCAATGCGATCGGCAATTCCTTTTAAATAAATGGTTTTGGTGTTGTTGTATATTTTTATATTGGCTTTTAGTTCTTCTTCAAGAGCAATGACAATAATTTCATTTTTTTGTTGGATGTTTTTTAGTTCTAAATTTAAAAAATTAGTGATGTATTGTTTGGCAATTTCAAAAATAAGCAGGTTTTTCCCTTGTTGGTAATTACCGTTTTTAAAGTGTTTTTCAAAATAATACAAGGTTTTTTCGGTAACTTTTTTTTGTATTTTTAAAATATCCTCTTTTATTAATACTTTGTTCAACAATGGTTTGTATAAATCTTCCAAAACATCGTGTACAACAGTTCCTAAGGTATTTAGTGCGATTGTTTCTTCTATTTCAGATAAATCTTTAATACCTAAAATGCGTTGTTGGTAAAAGTAAATCGGATTTGCAATATATGTTGTTAAGGCTGATGGTGAAAAGCCTTTATTTTCATTGTACGCATCCATTTTTTTAATGATATCCTCCGATTTTGGGATAGTAATTTTTTGTTGTTGTTCTAATTTTGATATCGGACTTACAATTTTTTGTGTGATTTTGTGTTGTGGTAAATGTTTGGAAAGGTGTTCCAATTGCAATAAAAACCTGCTTTTTTCGGAAGCACCAAAATCATCGGTTTCGGTATTGTAAAGCAGATAAATGTTTTTGGCACGTTGTAATAATCTAAAAAAATGGTACGAAAAAATGGCATCTTTTTCGGTATATGTTGGCAATCCTATTTCTTTTTTTACATCAAATGGTATAAAGGTGTTATTGGTTTTTCCGGAAGGCAAAAAACCTTCGTTAACCGAAGTGATGATAAGATTTTTAAAATCCAAATTTCGCGTTTCCAACATTCCCATAATCTGTAAACCTTGTAAGGGTTCGCCTTTAAAAGAGAGGTTTTCAGTTGTAATTAGTTGATTAAAAACGGCTTCTAACGTGTTTAAATCTTTTATGTAATTAAATTTTAAATTGAAATTTATTATTTGCTGAAATAAGTTGTAAAATCGGTTTAAATATTCTGTTTCCAGATGGTGTTTGGTATTTTTTTTAATTTCCGTTATTAATTTTACAATTCTTTTTAAAAAATCAGGCAATTCGGTTTTACCGGTAAATAACAATTTTAAAATGGCATCTACATTTTTATTTTGTGTTAAGTTTTGTAGTTTATTTAAAGGAATAAAGATTAAATTTTCTTTTAAAATAGTCTGGTGAATTACTTGGTTGATATCTGTTTTATTTTCTTTAAAAATAGGTTGTAAACTATAATTATTTAATACATTTATTACATCTTTATGATAAAATTGATTTGTTAGGTTTAATTTTATTTGATTTTTATAAAGATGCAAAATCGCTTTAAACAAATTAGCTGTTGTGCTGTTTTTTAAAGGATAACCCATTGTAATATTTACTTTTTCAACTTCTTTTGGAAGTGAATTTAAGCTAATTGGTAAGAGATTTTCATTAGCCAAGATTAACGCTGTATGTTCTAAATTTTCGTTTGTTTTGCTAAGTTTTTTTAAAATTAAGTTTGCTTCTTTAATTTGAGTTACATTTTTCGGGACACCGATAATTTCTATGTTTTTTGCTTTGATAAAATCGTTTGTTTCAATTTTAAAATCATTGGTATTAAAATAATGCCAGTCGTTTTTGTATGTGTTTATAAATTTTCCGTATGATTTTAAATTTTCATTGATATAGTAATCTAAATCAAAATAAATAGCACCTTTTTTTTCTGTTAGTATTTTTTTGATGACTTGTTCTTCGGCTTTGTTTAAGGCATTTAATCCGATAAAAATATAATTTTCATTTTTGTTTTTATACAAATACGAGTCGATATTTTCTTTTGCCTTTCTGTAAATTAAGCCTTGATAGCCGTTGTTGCTTTGCAGTAAATTCTCATTTAAAACGGTGTAGTATTTTTTAATATTTTTAAAGTAATTGAGGTAATTTTTAGTTAGTTTTGTTTCTTGGTTTTCTAAAAACCAATTTTCTATACGTTTAATGTCGGATAAATAGTCTAAAATTTCTTTAACGTTGATGAGGTATCGGTCTAATTCGTTAAAATCATTTAGAATAATATTTGCCCAAGGGATAAATTTATCAAATGTTTCTTGGTTTTCCTTTTTGGTTTCCTGTAAGTAAATTTTGTAAAAACGGAATAACAGTTCGGTATTATCTATTTGATTTATTCCGGAAACGGATTCTATAAATTCTTCAATAGATTGTATTTTAGGTAAAAATGAATTTGGTTTTAGGTGATTTTTTAAAATTTGTTTAAAAAAAACTGCAGCTCTTTTACTAGCCGTTATTAATGTGGTATGCTGTAAATTTTGGTTGTTATTAAGGAGTTCTTTTGTTACTTGTTGTAAGAAATTTTGCATAGACAAATATAGAATTTTAACGTGTTATTTTAAAACTTTCATCAATTTTTCTTAAATTTACCTTTTGGAGAAGAAATGGTAGCACAACACAGCACAACAACCGATTTTAGTAGCCGTTATAAATTTAACGGTAAAGAATTAGACCAAGAAACCGGTCTGTATTATTACGGAGCACGCTACTACAACCCAAGCATTAGTCGTTGGTTAAGTGTTGACCCTTTGGCAGAGAAATACACAAGTTTCTCGCCGTATAATTTTACGCTTAACAATCCGGATTTTGATGGGAGGAGTGTGGAAAATGACTACAAATTAGATAAAAAAACAGGAAAAATATCTTTGATTAAGAATACACAAGACACAAGTGATACTCTTTATGCTACTGATAAAAACGGAAACATAATAGAAAATAAAAGTGTAACAATTCAAAAGGATAAACCGGAAGACAACACCATTATATCAGAATTAGCTATTGATAAAAAAGATAACAAAGGCAAATTAGTAAATTTTGCCATTACAAAAAACATAAAAAACGCTTTAAATGTTTTTCAATTTGCAGCATATTATTCTGATAAAGAATGGGGCGTTGCAGGTAGTACAATAAATGGCGGAACCTTTGCCGTTGGTACATACCGAGAAGAAGATAAATCACCTGTATTTTCCGATACCAATTTAAACATTGGTTTTACAAATAGAAATGTAAAGTTTGATATACACTCGCACGTAGGTAGATTTGCAACACCGGGACCTTCCGGTTCCATAGCTTTAGGAAAAGGTGATATTGTGCAAAAAAGAACAAAGCTTAGATATAGATATATTTACTACGTTGGATACGGAAGAAACATACCAAAAGGGACGTTATTTAGATATGGGAATAATAGGAAAACGGCTAAACTAGGTCGTTTTAAGCCTAATGTTAGAAGTTTAACTGAAAGAATAAAATTATAAATTATGAAAAAAGTAGTTTTGATAATTAGTATTTTGACATCTTTAAGCCTTTTTTCACAAGATTTAAGTTTTATTAAAAATAGGTCTTTACATCAAAAAATTAACAATGTAATAACCTTTATTAATGAATCTCCTACTATTAGGGATAATTATACAGATAATGAAATCTTTATTACAATAAATGGTTATAAAAGTATGGAAGTTGTATTAGAAACAAATATTAATCAAATCAATAGGCAGAATAGATGTATTAAACTAAATGAAAGAGTTGCATTGGTAATTGATTTTATAGATGAAATTGATGATAAAATTCTAGATAAGAAACGATTAGATAAAGTAAGTGATTGTTCTTGCGTGGTAAAAAAAGAAAAAGTTCCAGAAATGCTAAATGCTGTGTTTATTTATAATTTGGATGAAAAAAGTGACTATTATTATTTATACTTGCCAGTAACTTTTGATAGATTATTATATTTAGATATAGAGTTTAGAGAAGATTTAAGCGATGATGATTAAACAAAAATAACTTTTATTCTTGTTTCTCTACGCTCCTCCGCTCTCCCAGCTTCCGCACGATTACATCGTGCAGAACCAATACTAAAAAATAAAAACAGTTAATATCAAAAGTACAGACATTGTATTAGCACCGAAGTTTACTTTATCATTCAGATCACAACAGCCACATTTTTAACAGATATTTTTGGAAATCCCCCCTGCTAGCGCGAGCGTCTCGCTCGTGACAGCATAAAAAAGGCAAGTATATCTACGGTAACACTATCCATTGTCTCATTGTCTAATCATCAAATTCCCTCATTAGCGATTCATTTATAAAATAATTTTTCTTAAATTTACCTTTTGGAGAAGAAATGGCAGCACAACACAGTACAACAACCGATTTTAGTAGCCGTTATAAGTTTAACGGCAAAGAATTAGACCAAGAAACAGGTTGTTATTATGGCGTTTATCCCGAAATTTTCGGGAGGGCACGCTACTACAACCCAAGCGTTAGCCGTTGGTTAAGTGTTGACCCTTTGGCAGAGAAATACACAAGTTTCTCGCCGTATAATTTTACGCTTAACAATCCGGTGCGATTGGTGGATTTTGATGGGAGGAGTGTGGAGGATTGGATAAAAAATTTAAAAACAGGTGAATATATATGGGATGAATTTGTTAATAATGAAAGCGAAACGCCTCTTGGGTATAGATACATAGGTAATGATGATAATGATATTATTATAGATTTATTTGGTGAAGATACTTTTATTGACTTAACAAGTGATATTGGATTAATAGCTTCAGAAGATTATGATAATAAATTTTCTTCATTTGGAGTTGCATTATTTAATATGAATGTTGATTCTAGTATGATGACTCGTATTTATCCCAACATTAAATATGAAGGAAACGAAAGATGTTTTGAAGGTGTAACATTCTTTGTAACAATATCAGGAAATTATATAGCACCTTATCCAGATACCAATATTAATTTGCTACCTATTGACATGAATATTAATGGTATGGAATTGAAGATAAACAATCATAATTATATTTCAATCGGTTCAAATGTGAAAAGTTTAGATTATTATAAAACGATGAATTCTAATTTTATCTACCAATCATACCAAAATAAATTTTCAATAGATATTAATTTTAAGGGTCTATATTTTAATGGAGAAAAACCCTTGTCTTATTTTGGTGCATTTGGTGCTCTCGGGATACCGAACTATACACAATTAAA
Source organism: Flavobacteriaceae bacterium (assembly GCA_026988395.1). Taxonomy (GTDB): domain Bacteria; phylum Bacteroidota; class Bacteroidia; order Flavobacteriales; family Flavobacteriaceae; genus S010-17. Next base: position 5,360 of record JALSLI010000198.1, read on the forward strand.
TCAAAGAATATTTTATAAAAATTTTTAGATGAAACACTTTTTGTTAATAATAGTATTTTTTATTAGTTCTTGTACTCATCGGAGTAATAAAAATGATATAGTTAAAAAAATTATGAGCGATTTTTATATTAATAAGAATTATATAAAAGTTGATAGTGTATATAATTTGGTTAAAAATCAACAACTAGAAATAAATAGTGATAATTTTTCTACAATATTA
>JALSLI010000199.1 GCA_026988395.1 Flavobacteriaceae bacterium
CATTCGTATGATCATCGTGTGGTAAACGGTGCCTTAGGAGGCATGTTTGTAAAACGCGTAGCAGAATATTTAGAAGCTTGGGATCCAAATATGGATTTTTAGATTAAAATTTTAGATTTAAAAAAAACAGCCTTAATTTTTAAGGCTGTTTTTATGCGTTTAAAAGTACTTTTGCGTGCTGTAAAGCAGAATCACTAATATTTTTGCCACCAAGCATTTCAGCAATTTCGGTGATACGTTCATTAGGTGTTAGTTTTTTAATATTGGTTTCTACTTGATTGTTTATTTCTTTTTTAAAGACTTTATAGTGGTGTTTTCCTTTTGCTGCAATTTGTGGTAAATGGGTAATGGCAATTACTTGCATATTCTTACTCATTTCTAGCATAATAAGAGCAATTTTATTGGAAACTTCACCCGAAACTCCGGTATCTATTTCGTCAAAAATAATGGTTGGCAATTTAGAATAATTAGATAAAATGGTTTTAATCGCTAACATTATTCTAGACATTTCTCCACCTGATGGTCCTTTTTTAATCGAGATAAAATCACTTCCTTTGTTTACGGAAATTAAAAAATCTAAATTATCCATACCATTGTTTAAAAAAGTAGTTGTTTTAGATAAAACAATCTTTAATTGCACGTGAGGCATTTCCAAACGGTGTAGTTTTTTTTCTAATTCTTTGGTGAATTTAGGTATGGCTTTTTTACGATTGGTATGTATTTTATCTGCTAAATCATGCAATTGTTTACGCACCGTTTCAATTTCGTTTTCTTTATTTTTTATTTGCTCATCGGCGTTGGTAACTTTTAGAAGCTCGGCATCTAATTTATTTTTAATTTCCAATAATTCTTCAATAGAATCTACTTGATGTTTTTTTTGCAAACCGTAAATGAGTTGTAAGCGATCATTCATTTTTTCGATCTCTAACGGATTAAAACTGACGCTTTCATTTTCATCTTCCAATTCAAAAGCAATATCATCCAATTCTATTTTTACACTTTGTAAACGCTCGTATAGTTTTTGGTAGTTGTCGGAAAAAGAAGCTATTTTTTGTAAATTGTTTTGTAAAACAGTCATTTTGTCTAACAAACCCAACTCTTCGGTTTGTAAGATAGAAATGGCTTCCGATAGGTTTAATTTTATGCTTTCTACATTGTTTAATTTATCTAATTGCTGTTCTAATTCCTCTTGTTCATTTGGTGTTAAATTGGCTGTTTCCAACTCTTCAAAAAGATGTAAATTATAGTCGTATTGTTGTTTTAATATTTTTTGTTCGTTAATAATCTGTTCTAATTCGCGATTTAATTTTTTAAAAATTTTAAGTCCGCGATAAAAAGAATCCAAATATTTTTTATTTTTTGCCAAGGTGTCAATTAAGTTAAACTGGAAGGCTTTATCTGCCAAAAGTAAAGTTTCGTGTTGCGAATGCACATCAATAAGTTGTTTGCTTAATTGGTTTAAAACCGATAAATTTATTGGCGTATCGTTTATAAAAGCACGAGATTTTCCGCTTGGTAAAATTTCTCTTCTAATGATGGTTTCTTGTTCAAAATCTAAGTCATTATTCTTAAAAAAATCTTCCAAAGCATAATCCGAAATATTAAAAACACTTTCAATCACGCATTTTTTTTCTTTGTTTTTTAAAGAAGAAAGATCGGCTCTTTTTCCTAAAACTAAAGCCAGACCACCAAGTAAAATGGATTTTCCGGCTCCGGTTTCTCCTGTAATAATAGATAAACCTTCCTTAAAATCTACATGAAGATTGTCTATTAATGCGTAATTTTTAATACTTAAATGTTGTAACATACAATCTTTGTTGTTTAACTTGGATTTAAAAAAACAAAACTACAAAAATTTAGTATCTTTGTTTTTTTAAAAATAGAGAAATTATGCAATTGAATAAATATTTAGATTCTACCTATCTAAAAACTGCTGAGCAAGCAGGTATTTCACAAGAAGAAACCAAACAAAAAGTAATTGATTTAGTTAATGAAGCCATAAAATACGATTTTATTTTGGTAATGATTAGACCTCAATTTGTAAAATTAGCTCGAAAAATAATTGATGAGGCTAAAGCAAATGTGCAAGTTGGAACAGTAATTGGTTTTCACGAGGGCACGCTTCCGCTTGACGAAAAATTAAAAGAAGCCAAACAAGCTATTAAAGATGGTGTAGATGAATTGGATTATGTAGTGAATTTTGAGGCTTATAAAAAAGGGAATATCGATTTGGTGAAAAATGAAATTTTAGAAGGCACCAAATTAGGATTGGAAAACGATAAAAAAGTAAAATGGATTATTGAAGTTGCAGCATTAGATGACAACCAAATTGTAGGTTTAAGTAAATTGATAAAAGATGTGGTTTTAGAAAATTTTGATCATTCAAAAGCGAAAGATGTTTTTGTAAAATCTTCTACCGGATTTTACAAACCAACTAATGGAAAACCTGCCGGAGCAACCTTTGAAGCAATGAGATTAATTGTTGAAAATGCCAAACCTCTTTCTGTTAAAGCCGCAGGAGGCGTTAAAACTGCTGAAGATGCTAAAAAAATGATTGAAATGGGTGTAGACAGAATCGGAACTTCCTCAGCATATAAGATATTTTCCGGACAAAAAAACAACACTTCATACTAAGTTAAGATGGAATATTTTGCTCACGAAACTGCTGTGATTGATGCTAATTGTTCTATCGGAAAAGGTACAAAAATTTGGCATTTTTCGCATATAATGCCGGATTGTAAGATTGGAGAAAATTGTAATATCGGACAAAATGTTGTGGTTTCGCCAAAGGTTATTTTAGGCAATAATGTTAAAGTGCAGAATAATGTTTCCATTTATACAGGTGTGATTTGCGAAGATGATGTTTTTCTCGGTCCGTCGATGGTTTTTACTAATGTTATAAATCCCAGAAGTGCCGTTAACAGACGTGATCAATATTTAAAAACGATTGTTAAAAAAGGAGCCAGTATTGGTGCCAACGCCACAATTGTTTGTGGTAATAATATTGGCGAATATGCTTTTATTGGTGCCGGAGCAGTGGTAACCAAAGAAGTGTTGCCTTTTGCTTTATTAGTAGGAAATCCTGCAAAACAAATTGGTTGGATTAGCGAATACGGACATCGTTTACATTTTGATGAGAACGGTATAGCAGTTTGTCCGGAATCCAAAGAAACCTATATATTAAAAGACGGAAAAGTCACAAAAAAGTAAATTTATATGAAAAGAATTTCTCTTACACTATTATTTTTTATTTCTTTTTATGCATTTGCACAACAAGAAAAAGCACCCGTTTTTGATGCGTGTAAAGAGCAATCTTTTCAAGAAACCGAAACTTGTTTTTTTAAGGTTTTGGAAGATGAATTGACACAAAATTTTAAGATTCCAAAAATTGTAGAAAAAGAAAATTACAAAGGTGTTGTTCGTGTACTTTTTACCGTTGATGTCAAAGGTAATTTTAAAGTGAATTACATAAATGCACCTTTTAAAGAGCTTAAAGAAGAAATTGTAAAAGAGTTTAAAAATTTACCAAAAGTATCTCCTGCAACATATAATGGTAGAGTAATTGAAAAACAATTTTATTACGATTTGTATCTTCCGTTAGAAGAGGATTCTGTAAAACAAGAGATAGTAAACAAACCAATAAAAACAAAAACGGATTTAGATAAAAAGGAAATATGGCAAGTTGTTTCCGGTAAAACCGAATTGTTTCCGGAAGATAAAAGTCCGCTACTAATTCCATTTACTCATGATAAATACGATTTTTTACAAGCAGATTTATTGCAGAGCAGCAATCAGCATTTTGCAGTAAAACCATTTCTTTACAACGAAGTTAATGAAGTAATCGATTTGGATGCAAAAAAGCAATCTTTATTAAAACCGGCAAATACTTGGTTGCAAAAAAAATGGTGGAATGAACATTTTTTTATGATAAAAGGAAAAAAAGACAATATCGATTATTGGTTTACCATTGATCCGGAAATAGACTTGCAAATCGGTAAAGATAATTCGGATTTAAAATACACCTACAACAATACGCGAGCAGTAAAAATTCAAGGAGGAATTGGCAGTAAATTTGGATTTTCAGCTTCCATATACGAAAGTCAAGGAAGGTTTTCAGAATATATAAATACGTTTAATAACCAAAGCGGAATTGTAATCGGTAGAGGAAAATTTAAACGTTTTAAAACTGATGCGTTTGATTATCCTGTTGCCGAAGCATATTTGAGTTATTCGCCAAATAAGATTTTTAATTTTCAATTCGGACAAGGGAAGAATTTTATTGGTAACGGTTATCGCTCGTTGTTTTTATCAGATTTAGCGTCACCATATCCGTATTTAAAAATTTCTACTACCTTTTGGAAAATAAAATATACCAATATGTGGTTATTTTTAGATGATATTCGTAGTAATTTAGCTTCAAATGGCGAGCAAATCCGTAAATTTGTAGGGATTCATCATTTAAGTTATAATGTAAATAAAAAATTAAATTTAAGTTTGTTTGAATCAGTTATCAGTAATAATGAAAACGGTAATCAATTTGATATTTCGTATTTTAATCCGATAATTTTATACCGTGCAGCCGAATTTAATAAAGGTTCTAAATTAGGGAATGCCTTGGTTGGTTTAGGAGCAAATTATAAGTTAAAATCAAATTTTATTTTATATAGTCAGTTTTTATTAGATGAAATGACCATTGCACAGCTTAAAAAGAATAACGGTTATTGGGCAAATAAATTTGGTGTGCAATTAGGCTATAAATATTTTAATGCCTTTGGTATTAAAAATCTAATGATACAAGGTGAAGCAAATATTGTAAGACCGTTTACATACTCACATAAACACAGTCAATTAAATTACAGTCATTTTAACCAGTCGATGACACATCCTTGGGGAGCAAATTTTTATGAATTTGTTGGTATTGCACGTTATCATAAAAATAGATGGTTTGCAAATGTTAAAATAAATTATGGTAAAAAAGGATTTGATATCGAAGGTTCTACGGCTTCTTATGGCGGAAATATTTTTCTTTCATATGATGATAGAGTATCTAATTTTGGTAATAAAATTGCACAAGGAAATACAACTTCTATATTAATTGGCGATTTGCAAACCGGTTATTTAATTAATCCAAGTACAAATTTAAATTTGTTTACAGGTTTTACCTATCGTAATTTATCTCCAAAAATAGAAACTACTAATTTTAAAAATCAAAATAATCTTTGGTTTACAATTGGTTTAAAAACCGATGTGTTCAATTGGTACACGGATTTTTAAAATTAGAGTTACATATTCCACTGTTTATTGTAAATTTTATATTCGTTTTAAATAAATTTATATTCGTTGATTTAAAATTAATTTTTTCTTTGAAAAGAATTATAAAATAATATAATTTTGCAACGGTAAAAGAAAAAGAAATGAATAATCCCCTCTACATTATTCCTTATATTAATATAAGGAGTATAACCTGTTGTGCATTTAGAGAATACTAATTTTCAAATTGTTAATATTTCTACCAAAGATAAACTTATTTATGTATTGGATGATTGTTACTGCAGTTATTTTTGATAATATTCTTGT
>JALSLI010000200.1 GCA_026988395.1 Flavobacteriaceae bacterium
AATCAAAGCTAAAGTTGGTTCAGGAAACAAATTATTTGGTTCTATTAACAACCAAAATTTATCTGAAGCAATTGATAAAGCAGGTTTTGAAATTGATAAAAAATTCATTACTATTCCCGGTAATAACATTAAACGTACCGGTAAATATGAAGCTAAAATAAGATTGCACCGTGAAGTAATTTTTACTTTGCCTTTTGAAATTATCGAAGATGAATCCGGTAAGAAAAAACAAAAGAAAGCAGCTCCTAAAAAAGAAGTTGTTGCAACTAAAGAAGAAGAATAAATTTTTATTCTTTTTTCTAAAAATTAAAAACCGTTAAACATAAAGTTTAACGGTTTTTTTATTTGGTATTTTTTTCAATTTTATAATAATGTTTCAAAAATTGCTTGAATTTTCTCCCAATCTTGTGTTTGAGGATTTTTCTTTTTAGGTTCAATTGTTTTAAACGCTTTTATAAAAGCGATTACAATTCCTCCGGAAAGTTTTGGTAACATTTCTTCGATATCTGCACCAATTTCATATTTTAAAGGAGGTAATTTTGTCATTGCTTCTAAAATACCGGATAAATCTAATTCGGTATCCATCGCTTCAAATTCTTTAATTGAATTTTCCAAACCTTCTGTTATTGGCAAATCTGTTGTCCAGATTACATCTCTTCCATTGATTGATGCATTTTTAATTCCTACTTGTAATAATCTATGAATCACATTGTTTGTAAAGTCGTAAATTCTTTTAACATCGCTTTTATCGATATCTAAACTTCCTTCTTTTCTAAATAGAGATTCAAATTTTGAAATTCCCATTACTGACATAATTTTTATTTTTTAATTGATTAATATTATTTCCATACAAGATAACAAAATTTAAACCAGTAACCAAATATTTGACATTTTGGCAGATAATAATATATAACAAAAATAACTAAAAGACAATCAGGTGTTTAAAAATTGACAAATATGGTAAATAAATAAGATTTTTTAATTTCATAAAAAATGCGTAATATTACATCATTAACAAGAATAATAATGACAAAAAAAACTTACCGAATTTCTATAATTGAAGCACTTTTACCCATAATTGTATTAGTAGCACTTCTTTCTTACAACGTTTTTATTTATAGTGATGATGCAACAGGAGGAGCAAACCAATTTGCCTTAATATTTGCCGGTGTAATTGCTGCTATAATTGGTTTCACTAAAGGATTAAAATACGATGATATGCTCGAGGCAGTTGTTGAAAATGTAAAATCCACAGGTTCCGCAATTTTTATTCTGTTATTGGTTGGTTCACTTGCCGGTACATGGCTTATAAGTGGTATTATTCCTACCATGATTTTTTATGGATTAAAAATATTAAATCCCACATTTTTCTTGGTTGCGGCATTATTGGTAACTTCCATCATATCACTTGCAACAGGAAGTTCTTGGACGACAACTGCTACAATTGGAATCGCTTTAATGGGAATTGGAAAAGCCTTAGGATTACCTCCCGGAATGATTGCCGGAGCTGTACTTTCCGGAGCATATTTTGGTGATAAAATGTCGCCATTAAGTGATACCACAAACTTAGCTCCTGCAATGGCAGGAACGGATGTCTTTACACATATTAAATATATGGCTTATACTACTATACCTACTTATGTAATTACCTTAATTATTTTTTTGGTTTTAGGGTTTCAACAACGGGGAAACGAATTGCAAGATACTTCTGCTTTGGTTAGTAGTATTGAAAACACCTTTCACATCACTCCTATTCTATTTATCGTTCCGGTAATAGTTATTGTTTTAATTTATAAGAAAGCAAAGCCACTTTCGGCTTTATTTATCGGAACAATTTTAGCTGCAATTTTTGCAGTTATTTTTCAACCGGAAATTGTTTTAAAAGTCTCCGGAAAGACAACCTATAATTTTAATACTGCATACCGTGGTATTATGAATGCCATGACAAATAGTGTTTATATTCCTTCCGGAAATGAAATATTAGACAAAAACGAATTATTTTCAGCCGGCGGTATGTCCGGAATGTTATCTACCATTTGGTTGATATTGTGTGCGATGTTTTTTGGTGGTGTGATGCAAGAAATTGGTGCTTTGGAAAAAATTAGTTCTTCCTTGCTAAAATTATTCAAATCTACTTTTGGTTTATTTGCCAGCACAACTGCTACTTGTATCTTTTTTAACGCTACTGCTTCCGATCAATATTTAGCAATTGTTGTTCCCGGTAAGATGTATAAAAAAGCCTTTGATGATAAAGGATTAGCTCCAGAGAATTTAAGTCGTACGTTAGAAGATTCCGGTACGGTAACATCTATTTTATTTCCTTGGAATACAGGAGGAGCGTATCAATCTAAAACTTTAGGTGTTGGTACAGGCGAATATGTTTGGTATGCCTTTTTTAATTTGATTAGCCCAATAATGACTTTGATTTTTGCTTATTTTCATATTAAAATACGCTATATTAAAGACAAAGTTACAAAGTAATTTAAACAATTTAAACATAAAAAAATCGCCATAAGGCGATTTTTTATTTTAAATATCATCAAAATTCAAATCCGTAAATTTATCCGGATTACTATCCTCTATATCATCTGATGGTGATTCTTCTTTTTGTGTTGGTTTTACGTAATCTTTTTGATGACGTTCGGAAATAACTTCTTCCCCTTTTTCATCGATTACATATTTAGTTGCATTATCTAACTTATTTCTAAATTCTTCAAAGTCTTCTTTATACAAATAAATTTTATGCTTTTTAAAATAGAATGATCCATCATCATTAGAAAATTTTTTGCTTTCGGTAATGGTTAAATAGTAATCACCGGCTTTTGTTTCTCTTACATCAAAAAAGTAAGTTCTTCTTCCTGCTCGCATCGTTTGAGAAAAAATCTCTTCTTGATCTACATGTTTCTTTTCATCACTCATTTTAGTATGTTGTTTTAATTATTTTTCCAAAAGTAAAAAAAAATATAATAAATTATACTATTAAAAATATTTTTTTTACTCTATTGACTTTTCAAGCTGTTGTTGTTCAAAGATTTGTTTGTAATATCCGTTGCTTTTGAGCAACTCTTTATGAGTTCCTTGCTCGATTATTTTTCCTTTTTCAAGAACTAAAATCCGGTTTGCATGCTTTACCGATGATATACGATGACTAATAATTACCGTAGTTACTCCTTTTGAAATTTTTTCTAAATTAGTCAAAATCTGCTCTTCGGTTTCGGTATCAACAGCAGATAGGCAATCATCAAAAATTAAAATTTTAGGTTTTCTTATAATTGCTCTTGCGATAGATATTCGTTGTTTTTGTCCGCCGGACAAAGTTACACCTCGCTCACCTACCAAAGTTTCGTAGCCATCTTTAAAATTAACAATATTATGGTGAATATATGCATTTTTAGCAGCTTCGACAACTTCATCATCTGTTGCATTTTCTTTGCCGAACTTGATATTATTTTTAATGGTTTCCGAAAATAAAAAAGCATCTTGTGGTACAAAACCAATGCTCATTCTTAAATCTATTAGGTTTAGTTTTTTAATCTGTTTATTATCTATTTTAATTTTCCCTTTTTGAGCATCGTACATTCTGGCTATTAAATTGGCAATTGTTGATTTTCCGGAACCTGTATGTCCGATAATAGCCAAAGTTTCTCCTTTTTCAACTTTAAAAGAAATATTTTCTAATGCCTTTATATTTGTATCTTCATAGGTAAAACTCACTTTATCGAATACAATTTCACCATTTATAGGTGTTGGTTCTTTCACTTCATTTTTTATTTCAGGCTGTATCTTTAAAAACTCATTAATTCGCTTTTGAGATGTTTCGGCTTGTTGTACTATAGAAGTTACCCAACCAACCACTGCAACCGGCCAAGTTAACATATTAACATAAATGATAAACTCGGCAATTACACCAATATTTGAAATATCGCCGTTTATATATCGCATTCCTCCAATATAAACGACCAACAAATTACTTATTCCGATAAGTAAAATCATTAACGGAAAAAACAAAGCTTGTGCTTTATATAATGATAAATTTACATCTTTACTCTCAGTAGTTAATTTTTTAAATTTTTCAACAGCATTATCTTCAATAACATATGCTTTTATAACTTGAATTCCGGAAAAATTTTCTTGAGCAAAAGTAGTTAATTTAGAAAGGTATTGTTGTACTCTTGTACTACGTTTATGAATAATTTTACTCAATAAATAAATGGAAATAGACAAAACAGGAAGTGGCAACAACGCATAAAAAGTCAAGGTTTTGTCGATACTATACATTTTAACCAAGGCAACAGCAAACAAGACCAACATATTAATTGTGTACATAATCGCCGGTCCAACATACATTCTAACTTTACCAACATCTTCACTAATTCGGTTCATTAAATCACCGGTGCGGTTCTTTTTATAAAATGAAAGTGGTAAATTTTCATACTGTCTAAAAATTTCATTTTTTAAATCGTATTCTATCCATCGAGACATTACAATAATAGTCTGACGCATTAAAAAAGTAAAAAAACCGGATAATAAAGCTGCTCCGATAATCAATAAAATATTTATTAATAATGTATGTTTTACAATTGCTTCACTTTTAATAATTCCTTTATTAAACTCTTCTACAACTTTAAGGGTATTACCGATTAATGAAGGTATCTGAATTGCTAAAACCTTAGATAATACTGTAATAATAATACCTATAAGCAAACGATATTTGTATTTTTTAAAATATTTATTTAAGTAAAATAAGTGTTTCATATTGGTTTTAAAAACGGCTTCAAAGATATTGAATTCTACTGAGTAATTTTTATGATATCGAATAAAATATCAAATTTTAATTCTATAATTTGTATATAAATTTACCTATCTTTGCGGTATAAAATAGTATAAAAAATATTTTTATGACAGCAGATATCATTGAAGCAAAAGATTTAAAAGATGTAAATCCTGTTTTTGGTAATTTTTCTTTTGACAATCACGAGCAAATTGTATTTTGTAATGACAAAGAAACCGGTTTAAAAGCTATTATCGGTATTCATAATACTACTTTAGGTCCAGCTCTAGGCGGAACCAGAATGTGGCAATACAACAACGAAGCTGAAGCCCTAAAAGATGTTTTACGTCTTTCTAGAGGAATGACATACAAATCAGCTATTACAGGTTTAAATTTAGGTGGCGGAAAAGCCGTAATTATTGGCGATGCTAAAACCTTAAAAAACGATGCATTAATGCGTAAATTTGGTGAATTTGTACATTCCCTTGGCGGAAAATACATTACTGCCGAAGATGTTGGTATGGAAACACGTGATATGGATATCATTAGAGAAGTAACTCCTTATGTTACCGGAATTTCAGAAGAAAAAGGTGGTGCCGGAAATCCTTCGCCAATTACAGCTTATGGTGTTTATATGGGAATGAAAGCTGCTGCAAAATATCGTTTTGGAACAGAAAATTTAGATGGTAAAACTATTTTAGTACAAGGTGTTGGTCACGTTGGTGAAACACTTGTAGATTACATCACAAAAGAAGGTGCAAACGTTATCATTAATGATATAAATAAAGAAAATTTAGATCGTGTTAGCAAAAAATACGGTGCTAAAATCCATAATGATTTAGATATTTACGGATTAGATGTAGATATTTATGCTCCTTGTGCTTTGGGTGCAACTATAAACGACAATACTATTGATAGACTAAAAGCAAAAGTAATTGCCGGTGCTGCAAACAACCAATTACAAGATGAAATTAAACACGGTAAAATACTTAAAGAAAAAGGAATTGCTTATGCTCCGGATTTTTTAATAAATGCCGGTGGAATTATAAATGTGTATGCCGAATTGGTTGGTTATGATAAAGATGAAATTATTAGAAAAACCAAAAATATCTACAACACTACCCTAGATATTTTTAATTTATCTGAAAAAGAAAACATCACCACACATCAAGCTGCATTTAATATAGCAAAACAACGAATAGATAACGCTAAGAAGTAGATTTATTCTACACTTTTAAACTGCCTCTTTTTAAATAATTAAATAGAGGCAGTTTTTATTTTTAAAATTTTGTTTCTTTGCAATTATGAAATATTTTCTTTTTATTTATCTATTTTCCAACTTGATTATTGCCCAAAATAAGGATGATATTTCTAATAATGCATATATACAAACAGAGTATTTTTACGGAAATATCTTAAAACACAACAAAAATGTTGGTCATTTTTTAACCGGACATCCAACTGGTTTTATCTTAAGTTATAATTTAAAAAGCAAAGCTAATAAAGAATGGCAAAACCTTTATAATTATCCTGATTTTGGATTTTCGGCTGCTTTTCAAGATTATAAAAATCCTATTTTAGGAAAATTATATTCGCTTTATGCACATTATAATTTTTATTTGTTACCACGAAATAATAAAAATCAAATATTGTTACGTGCCGGTTGGGGAATTGCGTATAACACCAATCCGTACGACAAAAAAAACAATCCTAAAAATGTAGCATTTGGAACAAAAATAAATTCGAGTACTTATCTTAAACTATATTATCAAAGAGAAAATATTTTTAAAAATATTGGTGTAAATTCCGGTTTAACCTTTATCCACGCATCTAATTCTAGTGTAAAATCTCCAAACACAGGTGTAAATGTTTGGGCAGCAACCATTGGTTTAAATTATAATTTTAAGACGAATTTAAAAAAATACAACCCAAAAAAAACAAAAGGAAAATACACCGAAAAACTAAAATACAACTTTAAACTTTCTTTTGGTGCTAATGAAACCGATTATATCGGAACCGGAGTAAAACCTTTTTACGTATTATCGGCTTACATTGACAAACGTATTGGTAAAAAATCTTCTTTACAATTTGGAGCCGAATGGATGGCAAATTATTCATTAAAAGAATATTTAAAAATCCAAAATATTTTAAATAACACCAACACAAAAAAAGATTTTAACCGAATAGGTTTGCTTTTAGGACACGAACTTTTTATCAGTCGCGTTTCCTTAGAAACACAACTTGGTTATTACATTTATTATCCGTTTGATTTTGAAGGGCGTATTTATGAAAGACTTACACTAAAATACTATTTAAAACAAGAAAAAAAATGGTTTGCCTCAATCGGACTTAAAGCTCACGCCGCAAAGGCAGAAACCGTAGCATTTGGAATAGGAATACGATTATGACAAAACAACTGAAATATCTATTTTTAACTTTGGTTATTCTAAACTGTAACTTGATATTTTCTCAAAAAAGCAAGAATTTTTTAGAATTTAACTCGTTTTACGGAATTGCTATTGAGCACGATAAATCACTTCACACCGCTATTCAAGGAAATCCGTTTGGCTTTATCATTAGCTACAACATAAAAAACACTAAAGAAAAGGAATTTTTAAAATATTACAACTATCCCGATTTTGGTTTTTCGGCTTTGTATGAAAATACAAATTCTTCTATTTTAGGTGAAATGTATGGAGCATATACACATTACAATTTTTACTTAAATAACCGAAATATCAAAAATAGATTAAGTCTTAGAATTGCTTTTGGCTTGGCTTACATAACAAAACCTTATAACGCTAACAGCAATCCGTATAATTTTGCTTTGGCTTCTAAAATTGCCGGTTCGGCATATGTGAAATTTAATTACCAACGCTTTTTTTGGCAAAAGAAAATAGGATTGCAAACCGGTATTTCTCTGATTCATTTCTCTAATGCAGGAATGAAAAATCCAAATCTCGGATTAAACACTTTTGCTGTTAATTTAGGAATAAATTATAATTTTGATTCGGAGGAATTTCATTTCGGAAAAACCGAAAAAAATCCTAAAATCACTTCCAAATTGCATTACGATTTCATTTTTAGAACCGGAAAAAACGAATCCAAAAATATCGGTAGCGGTTCTTATCCGTTTTATGTTGCCACTTTTAAAATTAATAAAAAAATAAATTACAAATCTACTTTAACGACAGGAATCGATTATTTTGATAGTAAATTCCTTAAAAATTATATTGATGAAGATACACCGCAACCTCAAATAACCAATACCAAAAGAATTGGTTTCTTTGTTGGGCACGACTTAAACATTCATAAAATTAATGCCATTACACAAATTGGTTACCACGTTTATTATCCTAAAAAATACGTTTCTCGCCTTTACGAACGCGTTGGATTTAACCATTTTATAAACAAACATATCTTTGCAGAATTAACCTTAAAAATCAACCTTTTTAGAGCCGAAATGTTAGAATTCGGTCTCGGATACCGATTATGATTAAAAAAATAATATACATATTCCTTGTTTTACAAGTTGCCTGCTCTCCATCAGAATGTTTTCAATCTGCCGGTAAGACAATTACTAAAGAAATTACCGTAGAAAACTTTGATAAAATTCTTGTTGGAAATGAAATTTCACTCATTATTAAACAAGGCATTACCCAAAAAGTTGTGCTAAAGACAGGCGAGAATCTGATCGATAATATTTCCGTTAAGGTTATTAATAATCAACTGCAATTAGAAGACAATACAACCTGTAATATCACACGAGATTATGCTCTGACAAAAGTAGTTGTAACCAGTCCTAACATAAAACAAATTAGAAGTAATACCGCAAGAACGATTAAATCGGAAGGCTGTATTAATTTTAACTCACTTACTTTAATTTCGGAAGATAATTTTAACAGCAAATACCTAAATATTGGCGATTTTCAACTTACAGTAAACAACACCAACTTAACCATTATAAGCAATGGCGACTCTACTTTTAATATAGATGGCAATTGTACAAACCTAAATATTGGATTTTATTCCGGCAGCTCTCGTTTTAACGGAAAAAATTTAATTTCTGAAAATGTTGTGTTTACTCATAAATCTTCTAATGACATTCTTGTACATCCTGTAAACAGCTTAGAAGGAATAATTTACCTTAACGGAGATGTCATATCATTTAATCAACCTCCAATAATTAATGTAGAAGAACGATATACCGGAAGGCTATTATTTAATTAAAATTTTCTATTTTTGCGATCAAATTAAATTAGAAGATGAATATCGATAAAATAAACGAATACGCAAATCTTGCTCTAGATAAAATCATCACTTATTCACCAAGTGTCATAAGTGCTGTTTTAACACTATGGATTGGTTTTAAAGTCATTAAAAAAATCAATGCTCTTGTTGAAACAGCTTTGGAAAAATCCGGTTTATCTGTTACTATTAGACCTTTTATAACGTCGATAATAGATATTATGCTTAAAGTTGCCGTAATTTTAGCTGCCGCAGGTATGCTTGGTGTAGATTTAGGTGTTTTTGCTACAATCATTGGTGCTTCGGTCTTGGCAATTGGTTTATCTCTACAAGGTAGTTTGGGTAATTTGGCGTCCGGACTTTTAGTACTTACTTTAAAACCTTTTAAAGTAAAAGATTGGATTGCTATTGAAGATAAATTTGGTCGTGTTTCCGAAATTGGTATTTTTAATACAACAGTTATCACTCCGGGACAAAAAACACTAATTATTCCTAATTCTAAAACTACTGCCGAAGTAGTTACAAATTATTCAAAAAAAGGTGTTATCCGTTTAGAAATTGATGTTACAATGCCGTATTCGGAAAGTTTTCCTAAAGTCAAACAAATCATCTTAGATGCATTAAAACCTATTGATAAAATTTTAGATAAACCGGAAGTAGAAATAGGAATACAAGGATTTGATAGCCATTCGGTTCAAATCGCCGTTCGCCCATATGTACATCCTGATGATTTTTGGGAAGTCACTTTTGCCTGCTTTGAAAATATTAAATCGGCATTTAGTAAAAATAATATCCAAGTTGCTTACTCCGAAGGCGTTGAGTTAGGTAGTATTGGAGAATAATCAAAAAAATAAAATGAAAACAAAATTTAACCCTTGGCATGATGTGCAAGCAAAAACAGAAGCCAACAATATTGTAAACGGAATTAATGAAATTCCACAAGGTACACGTGCAAAATATGAACTAGATAAAGAAAGCGGCATGCTTAAATTAGATAGAGTTTTATATTCTTCGGTTTATTATCCTGCTAATTACGGCTTTATTCCCAAAAGTTTTTGTGATGATAATGATCCCTTAGATATATTAATTTTATCTAAAATCGATTTTGTACCTATGTGTATCGTACCTGCAAAAGTGATTGGCGTTATGCGAATGTTAGATAATGGCGAAGCAGATGATAAAATAATTGCTGTTGCTGCCGGAGATCCTACTTTTAATCATTTTAATGATATTTCCGAACTTCCGGTACATTTTATAAAAGAACTGCGTAACTTTTTTGAGGATTATAAAAAATTAGAACACAAAACTGTTGTAGTAGAAGATTTTTTGGGAAAAGATCTAGCTATGAAAATTTTGGAAGATAGTTTTAAAATGTACGAAGATAAATTTGAGTAAGCAATATATATGTCTAATGACGATATTTACGGAGATGCACTTTTAGACTTTCAAAAAGGAAACTTTACGGAAGATATTAAAACGTATTCTACTATTGGAGGCGAAGACATCTATCCATTACATTACCTTTTTAGAAACTTTAAAGAAATGCCTGTTTTAGAGCAAAAAGCTTTAGAATTAGCAAACGGAAAAATTTTAGATGTTGGTTGTGGTTCGGGCAGTCACAGTCTGTATCTGCAAAATACCGGTAAAGACGTAACTGCAATTGACATTTCTGAAGGTGCCGTTAAAACTTGTAAATTACGTGGTATAAAAAAGGTTATTCAACAAGATATTTGGACTTTTAAGGACGAAAAATTCGATACAATTTTACTTTTAATGAATGGTGCCGGAATGTGTGGTACTTTAAATAAAGTAGCTGATTTTTTAGAACATTTGAAAACAATTTTAAATAAAAACGGACAAATACTGCTTGATTCTACCGATGTAAAGTATCTCTATGAAAATGAAAATGGTGATTTTGAATTTGATTTTACTAAAAACTATTACGGAGAAACCACCTTTGTTATGGAATATAAAGGCACAAAAGGGAAAGCTTTTGATTGGCTTTATATAGATTTTAATAGTCTGAAAAAAATTGCTACTTCTCTAAACTTAAAATGCGAACATATCCTTGAAGATGAATCAGATGGTTATCTTGCTAAAATAACTTTTTAACGCACAAAATTCACCACAACCTCTTTTTTTATTAGGTAAAATATTAAAAAATAGATAATTAAATTACTAATTTCAATGAATTTTGCGGTTAAAAAAATAAAAGCCTCAATTTTAAAAATTGAGGCTTTTATTTAAAAATCATTCTCTTGAGCCTTTTTAATTTCCAAATCAAATTCTTGATAAACTTCCAATAAATTCATTATTGCAGTTAATAAATCTTTGGTTTCTAAAAGAATTCCAAAAAATAATTTGGTGTTTTTAGGACTTGTCTCTGTTTTTTCTTTTCGTATTCGGTTTACTTGCTTTTCTATAGAATCGGTTACGTGTTGTAATAACTCTTGTTTATCAGCAATTATAGAACCTAAATCATCAAAATCTTTGGTTTCAAAAGCTTTTTCTATTTTGGTTAGCATCTTTTCTAACTCAGTATCAATTATTTTTAATTCGTTAATCTGACTTTTCTTTAAATTTTTATGATTGTTATTTACATGTTTAAAACTCGCCTTAGAGATATAACTAATGGATTGTGAAATATCTTGTAAATAATCCAAAATCAAAATATAAAAACGAGACGCCTCTGCACTGGTATCATCAAGAGATTTAATAAAATAGAAAACCTCATCTTTTAACTTATCAACCTCATCATTTAATTTAGAAATTTGTTTGTCATTTTTCTTTAATTTATTTAAATCATGGCTAGCCAAATCTTTTGCAACATTAGTGTATAACTTATTAACTCTTCGTATAACTTCCGAAATATGATTGGAACTTTCATCAATAACGCCATTAATTGAAATAAGCTCATTTCTATCTTTAATACGTTGTTTTTTAGCCTCTTTTTGTTTTTTAGCAAATTTAATTGAATTTCTAGAAATAATAATAGCTACTAAGGTTAACAAAATTCCAACAGCATAAATTCCGCCTAAATTAATTAAATACAATGCTGTGGCAGAAGCTATAAATGCAGTAATAGCAGTTGCAAACCAACCACCTATTACACTTAAAACTCCGGCAACACGATATACGGCACTTTCTCTTCCCCAAGCTCTATCTGCCAATGATGTCCCCATAGCAACCATAAAAGTAACATAGGTTGTTGATAAAGGTAAATGAAAAGATGTTCCTATTGAAATTAGTATTCCGGCAACTACTAAATTTACGGCTGCTCTTACCATATCAAAAGCAGGCATTTCATAACTTTTGTGTTTTGGCAAATCAATTACGGGTTTTTCAAATCTGGAGTTTACCCAAGCTTGTGTTTTAACAGGAGTTAAAAATTTATACAAATTATTTAAACCCATTGCCGAACGAACTGCTATTCTGGATGCTGCAGTTGGTTGAAATTTTTCATCCGTTTCTTCTTGGCTGGATAAATTTACACCTGTTTTTATTACTTCTCTGGCTTTTTTAGAAAACCAAATTGTTAATACCATTATACCTCCTGCTAATAACAAGAATAAAGTGTTTGAAGGTACTTTTTTACTCAAACCATCCATCATAAATTCATTAGCTGCCA
The DNA here is from genome assembly GCA_026988395.1 of Flavobacteriaceae bacterium. Lineage (GTDB taxonomy): Bacteria > Bacteroidota > Bacteroidia > Flavobacteriales > Flavobacteriaceae > S010-17. The sequence goes on from JALSLI010000200.1 coordinate 12,648, forward strand.
TTCCGGAAGCATGCCAAAACTCATAAGAGTTCCATGCTGCAATCGGTACACCAATAAAATTAACCAAATCATTTCCTGCAAAAGCCAAAGCAATTGAAAATGTACCAACACCAACAATTACTTTTAAAATATTAATTTTAAAAAATTTAATCATAAAATAGGATAATAAACTCCAAAAAACAAAACCACCTCCTAATAAAACCAGTGTATTTCCTTGTAAAATGTGCTTGATATTTCCGTAAAATGGAGTTCCTTTTAACCCTTTAAAAATAATAAAATAAGTAATCGATGCCATAGCAAAACCTCCAAAAATAGTATTTATTAAAACGGAAGATTTACTATATTGAAAACTATAAATTAGTCGAGATAAAAATTGTACTAATGCTCCTATACTAAATGCAACGACGACAGAAAGTAAAATTCCAAAAATAATTTTTGCAGCTGTTTGGTAGTTAATGTATGACCAAATAGCTTTTGCTGCTTGCTCCGGATTAGCAGATATTTTAATAAAAGCCATCGCAACAGCTGCTCCTAATAATTCAAAAACAATAGATACTGTTGTAGATGTAGGCATTCCAAAAGAATTAAAAATATCCAATAATAAAATATCAGTTATCATTACTGCCATAAAAATGTACATGATATCTTGAAAAGAAAACATTTGCGGATTAAAAATACCTTTTCTAGCAACTTCCATCATACCGCTTGATGTTGCTGCTCCAACAAAAACACCAAGACTAGCTATTACAAATATCATTTTAATAGGAATTGCTTTAGATCCTATAGCCGAATTTAAGAAATTAACAGCGTCATTACTAACTCCTACAACTAAGTCTACAATGGCCAAAATAACCAAAGCTACTATCATTAAAATATACGGATTCTCCATTCTTAGATTTTTATTTTACTAAGCAAAAATATGGGGTTATAAAAAAATAGATGTTAATTTAATGTTACCAAATAAGGATATATATGTATTTTTTTCGTATTTTTACCTTATTAATAATTTAAATGAAAAAGTTATGGCAGTAATGAAAGTTATCGAAGTAATGGCAAATTCCGACAAAAGTTGGGAAGATGCTACTGTAAAAGCAGTAAAACATGCTTCAAACAGTGTTAAACACATCAAATCGGCATTTGTACAATCGCAAAGTGTTGTTGTTAAAGATGGTGATGTAGCGGAATTTAGAGTGAATGTGAAAATTACATTTGAAGTAAAATAAACAGACCGCTTTTTAAAACTTAAACTCCTAAATACTTTTTAGGAGTTTTTTTAACTGCAAAAATTCATGAAATTAGCTTTGTTTAGCTGTAAAATTTTAGAATCCGAAGGAATATATTAGTATTTCGAGGGTTCTGAAATGAAGCAGATGAATAAAGATAACTTCAAACTCCCTCAAGTTTGGGCTTTTGAAATTTATAAAACCCTTTACTTAGTTATTTGTTTTTTAGTATTATATAATAAAAATAGAAATTGTGGTGAATTTTTCTGGTTAAATTAATTTTTATGAATAAAACAAAAATAAGGCTATAAGAGATACGATAATAACTGAAATTAAAAACGTCTTTATTAAAGTTCTTTTTCTTTCTTTTTTAATTTTTTCCAAATGTTTTTGTTTTACTTTTTGCAATTCTTCTTCCGGTAATTTTACAAAATCAAATTCTTCGATTTGTAATCTACCATCTTTTATTTTTTTTGAATCAAATCTCTTTTTATCACGTAAAGCTCTTCTACGTGCTTCGTTTTCTTTGGTTCTTTTAACAAAGCTGCCAAATGTCCGCCACCACTCATAATAGTAATTTTTATAATGTGACGAAAAAAGAATACAGTCGTTACAAAAAAATTAGATAGTTCTCTCGTTTTCAATAAACTCAGCATCAAAAACTGCCGAAAAGTGTTTTAAAATTTTGGTTTTTACTTCCGCTACATCAAGTTGTTTTTTTAATTCAATTTCCATTGAAGTAACTGCTTTTCCTTTAATTCCACAAGGAATAATATGATCAAAATAGCCAACATCGATACTCACATTTAATGCAAAACCATGCATGGTTACCCATCGTGAGGTACGAACACCTAAAGCACAAATTTTTCTGGCAAATGGTGTGCCTACATCTAACCAAACACCTGTTTCGCCTTCGCTTCTTTCTCCTTTTATACCGTATTCTGCAATCGTTCTAATTATGACCTCTTCTAAATTTCGCATAAATTTATGAATATCGGTAAAAAAATTATCCAAATCTAAAATAGGATAACCAACAATTTGTCCGGGACCGTGATAGGTAATATCTCCTCCTCTATTTGATTTAAAAAAGGTAATTCCTTTTTCTTCTAACTGTTTTTCGGAAAGTAATAAATTATTTATATCACCACTTTTCCCTAAAGTATAAACATGTGGATGCTCAGTAAAAATAAAATGGTTTGGCGTAAGTTGCTTTTCTTGGCTATCTCTATTTTGCAACTTTATAGCAATAATTTTTTGGAATATTTCATTCTGATAATCCCAAGCTTGTTTGTAAGGTGTTAAACCGATATCTTGAAATAAAACTTGTTGCATAATAACTTTTATTTTATTGCAAATATCCAATATATTCTCAATTATTGCTTTAAAAAATGTATTTTTGTTGAAAGGTTTTTCAATCTCTACCGACTTTTAATCTAACCTTTAAAAATATAAAAATGTTAAAACGATTTCTTTTACTTTTTCTAATTAGTAGTATTGGATGCACGAGTAATTCACAAACTAAAATTCAAAAAAATATGGATAAAAAAACGGAAACAAACGAGTTTACCTTAAAAAAAACGGATGCCGAATGGAAGGAAATTCTTTCAGATCAAGAATATTTTGTTTTACGTCAAAAAGGAACTGATAGACCAAGCGAGGGAGGATACACTAACGTTTTTGAAAAAGGAACTTATGTTTGCAGAGCTTGTAAAACACCTCTTTTTGCTTCAAAATCAAAATATAAATCACATTGTGGTTGGCCTTCGTTTGATGATGCCTTAGATGGTAAAATTATTTTTAAAAAAGATACCTCTCATGGTATGATTAGAACCGAAATTATCTGTGCTACTTGCGGTGGTCATCTCGGTCATATTTTTGATGACGGTCCAAAAAACACAACCGGAAAGCGATATTGTGTAAATACATCATCTATTGAATTTGTAAAGGAATAATTTATGAATTTGAAAAATGCTCTTTTTGAAAAGATAAATTTTAATGAAGATGAACTAAAAGTTATCTTAGGCTCTTTTGAAAAAGAGTCTATTATAAAAGGAGAACATATTATTAAAACCGGTAAAACTTGCGATAAATTATATTACATAAAAGAAGGTATTTTTAGAAGTTATTATATCAATGAAAGCGGAAAAGATATTACACAATGGTTTTTTAATGATGGTAAATTTATGACCAGTATCGAAAGTTTTTACCAACAAAAACCCAGTTTATATAATATCCAAGCTCTTGAAGATGCAGTTGTATATAGCATCAATCGAAAAAAATTAGATACTCTTTTTAATACATACCCTAAAGCTGAACGCTTTGGTAGATTACTCGCTATTGAAATGCTTATTAAGGTATCTAACAAACTAAATGCCATCCAATTTCAAAAAGCAAAAGAACGATATGAATATATGATTACTGAATTTCCTAACATTTATTATCGTGTTCCGTTAGGATATATTGCATCTTATCTAGGTATGACGCAAGAAACTTTAAGCCGAATTAGAAAAAAATAATTATTTTTTGATTTATATCAAAGGATTGCTCTTTAATGCATCGTAACTTTGCTCTGTAAATTAAAAAAAGAAAAAAATGAAATGGAACACACTTAAAAAAAGTATTTATATTTTAGGATTACTGCTTTTAATAACAAATACTATAAATGCTCAAGAAATTGAACCTGAATTAAAACAGCTAATCCGTAAAGGAATTCAAAAAGAACTTTCTGTTAATACATATCAAATTGAAACATATAAAGCTAGAATAGATCAAAAATTAGCAAAATCTGTTTTTATACCAAAAATTACCCTAAACGGAAGTTTTACACGATTAGATGATGATATTAAATTTGATGAACAAACAAATAATTTATTACTTGCTACTCAAAAATTATTAATAAAAGAAGCAATTGGTATTCCTTTTAACACACCGCTGCCTAGCACTGTACCTGTTAAAGAAATCCCTAGTTTACAGGATAAAAATATATTAAAATCATCGGTTGATGTAGATTGGATTTTATTTAGCGGATTAAAAGTTACCAATGCTATAAAAGCAGCCAAACACAAAGAAAAGTCACTCACTTTTTTAGAAAAAGCAGAAAAAGACAAAACTGCTCTAAAAATTATTGAAAATTACGATAAATTGGCATTGATAAATGCTTCTGAAAGTGTCCTAAAAGCCACTGAAAAATATTTAAATGAACAATATTTATTTGTTTCAAAAGCAATTAAAAACGGATTGGCAACACCTATTGATAGAAGAAAAATAGAACTGGCTCAACAACAGCTCATTTCTAAACAAATGGAATACAAACGAAATAAAGAACTTGTTTTAAATGTATTACAACAAAAAACAGGTGAGTCGCTGGAAAAATTACGCCTATTAAATCCAAAATTAAAGCTAAAACTACCAAACGAAAGCAAAACAACTAAAAGAAATGAAATTAAAGCACTAGAAGAAGCCGAAAAAGCAACTCTATACAAAGCCAAAATGGAAAAAAGTAATTTTATACCTAAAGTTGCTTTAAAAGGTCATTACGAAATTTTAGATGATGATTTATCGATCTTTGATCCTAAATGGTATGTTGGTGTTGGTGTAAAATGGAACGTTTTAGATGGCTTTGAATCTAAACTAAAAAGCAAAAAAATATTACTGGACAGATTAAAATATCAAAAGAAAAAAGAAAATGCAAAAGAAATGATTCAACTGAGTATTGTTAAAGCAAATTTGGATTTTAAATTGGCAAATCAAAAAATCAAAATTGCTAAAAAAGAAATATCTTTATCTGAAGCAACATATAAAATGGTAAAAAAACAATACAAAAACGGATTAGCATCCATAAGTGATGTTTTAGATGCAGTGAAAGATTTAGAAAAAGCAAATTTTGATTTAAAACAAGCTTATTTCAACCAAAGAAGAACAGCATTTAACGTATTACATGCAAACGGAAATTTAAACTATTAAAAAATGAAAAAAATGAAAAAATTAACCTATATCACACTAAGTTTAATCATATTAACAAACGTAACATCTTGTAACTCAAATAAAAAAGAGTCGTTAAAATATCAAGGTCGTGTAAAATTTGAAACACTTTCTCTAAGCAGTAAATTAGGCGGAAGAATAAAAAAATTATATATAGATGAAGGTGAAAATGTAAAAAAAGGAGATACACTTGCGTATATTGACATACCGGAGATTGATGGAAAATTATTGGAAGCAAATGGTGCCATTCAAGCTGCAAAAGGTCAGTTAGAAATGGCTCATAACGGAGCAACTAAAGAGCAATTAAAACAATTAGAAGGCAAACTTAGTGCTGCAAAAGCTCAATTTAATTTTGCCAATAAATCTTATAATCGCCTTAATGAAATGTTCAAAGATTCCTTAATTCCTAAACAAAAATTAGATGAAGTTGCTATGAAAGTAAATATGGCAAAAGCACAAATTGAAGCATTAGAAGCCAAAAAAACGGAAATCAAAAACGGTGCAAGAAAAGAACAATTGGAACAAGCAGAAGGGCAATTAAAAAGAGCTTTAGGTGCTAAAAAAGAAGTTTTAACTGCTTCTAATGAAAAATACATTATAGCTCCTGAAGATATGACTGTTGAAACAATTAGCTTACATGAAGGAGAACTCTTAACTCCGGGATATACACTTATTAAAGGATATAAAAAGAACGATGTGTTTTTTAGATTCACTGTCAACGAATCGGATGTTTATAAATTTAAAGAAAACCAAGAAGTTACACTTATAAATCCTTTTACAAAAGAAGAAATTAAAGCAAAAATTACCACCATTAAACCATTAGCAAAATATGCAGATATTACAACTTCTTATCCTAATGAAAAATTATCTGAATCGGTTTATGAACTTAAAATTAAACCTCTAAATAACAATACAAAAATGCCATTTTATCAAAATGCAAAAATGTTATTAAAACAATAAACGATGAAACAGTTTCTATCATTAATAAAAACCGAATTTAAACGTATTTTTTCAAATAACGTTTTATTAGCCATTTTTTTTGGTGCTCCAATAGTTTATGGTTTACTTTTCGGAAATGTCTACAAACAGGCCAAAGTTATTGGATTACCAATTGTAATTGTCGATAAAGATCAAAGTCCGTTATCAGACAAAATTATTGATGCTTTTAGAGATAATCCGAATCTAAAAATTGCTAAAATAACATACAACAAAGAACATTTAGCTCAAGAAATGCCAAAAAATCAATACACAGCAATTGTTACGATTCCGGAAAATTTTGAAGCATCTATTCTACAAAAAAAACATCCTGAAATAAATGTGGATTTAGATATGGTTAATTTGCTTAACGCGAAAACAGCTAGCAAACACATCCAACGCATATTAATGACCATGAATGCCGGTTTTGAAATTGAAGGTTTAAAGAAAAAGGGATTAAATCCTAAACAAGCAAAAGAATCATACGAAAGTTTTAAAATTAATTACCATAAGCTGTACAACTCAACCGGAAATTATTTAATTTTTATGCTTCCAGGATTGTTGGCCGCTATTATGCAACAAATCATATTTTTGGCTCTTGCTTTAGTTTTTGCTCGTGATTTTGAAGACGGCTACTTCTATAAATTAATTAAAATAAGTAAATCTTCATTATATCATGTCCTTTTAAAAACGATACCTTTTTTAATTTTAATTCCAATTGTCTGGTTGGTAGTTAGTTATTTTATCAAAATGTTTCATATAGACATTCAAGTATATAATGCTAATATTATTTATTTAACTGCTTTATTTACTCTTGCATCTATGTTTATTGGTATGTTATTTTCTATATTAATTCCTAGCCAATTAAAAGCAACTGAATTATTAATGGTAATTTCAACTCCTGCATTTATTCTAAGTGGTTTTACTTGGCCTTCAATTGCCATACCAAATTCTATTGCTAAAATTGCAGAATATATTCCGCTTACACAATATCTAAACGCTTTTAAAAAAATTGCTTTTTACCATGGAAATATTCATGATATTCAACATGAAATCAATACATTATGGATTATAACTTTGGTGTCTTTTATTTTAATTTTAATATCACTACAAGTAAAAATATATTTTGCAAGTAAAAAGATAAAAGCTTAATTTATTGAGTTACATATGTTAAAGCAAGTCAAAATTATAAATTCGGCATTATTTTTGTGATTAAAAAAGAAATAACATTATAAGACATGAAAATAATAAAATATACACTTTTGAACATTTTTGCTTTTACGTTGTTTTCTTGTGCTTCGGTACAAGTAAAAACGGATTATGATACACAGACGGATTTTAGTAAATACAAAACCTTTGCTTTTTACAAAAAAGGTATTGATCAATCTAAAATTTCCGATTTAGACAAAAGACGTATTTTACGTGCCATTGAAAAAGAGCTAACAGCAAAAGGAATGACAAAATCAAACAATCCGGATTTGTTAGTTAGTATTTTCGCTAAAGCGGAAAAACAAGTTAATGTATATAACGATCCTTGGTATCCATATTATTATACGCCATATTATCGTAATAATGTTTCGCAATACATACAAGGAACATTATTTATTGATTTAATCGATGCCAAGAAAAAACAATTGGTATGGCAAGGTGTTGGTAAAGGTGCTTTAAGCACTTCCTCAAAACCGGAAAAAAAAGAAGCCAGAATACAAGAAATAGTTACAGAAATTTTAGCTAAATATCCGCCAACAAAAGAATAATCTTTCTTCATTTTAATCGGAAAGAGGTTGTGTATCGTAATACACAACCTCTTTTTTTTTACGATGTTAACAATTGCAATTGTATTCGTTTTCTATTTGTATCTACTTCTAATATTTTTACTTTTATATGTTGTTGCAATTGCACAATATCATTTGGATCTTTAACATAAGAATCCGATAAATTTGAAATATGAATCAAACCACTTTCTTTAATTCCGATGGATACAAAACAACCAAAAGCCGTGATGTTATTCACAATTCCGGGTAACTCCATTCCAACAATCAAATCATCTATGGTTTTAATATTTTTATCAAAATGAAATTCTTTTGCTTTTTCACGTGGATCTAATCCGGGTTTTTCTAATTCTTTTACAATATCGGTTAATGTTGGTAACCCAATTTTTTCGGTAACAAATTCTTGTAAATTAAGTTTAGATAAGGCTTCTTTATTGCCAATTAGTTCATTTTCTTTGATTCTTAATTTCTTTGCCATTGCTTTTACAACAGCATAACTTTCTGGATGTACAGCCGAATTATCCAAAGGGTTATCACCATTTTTGATACGTAAAAATCCGGCACTTTGTTCAAAAGCTTTCGCACCTAGTCTTGGTACTTTTTTAATTTCCTTTCTATTTTTAAACGAACCGTTTTCAGCACGATATTGTATCATTTTTTCCGCTAACTTCTCACCTATTCCGGAAACAAAAGTGAGTAAATATTTACTTGCCGTATTGATATTAACGCCAACCAAATTAACACAACCGGAAACAACGGTTTCTAATTCTTCCTTTAATTTATTTTGATCTACATCGTGTTGGTATTGCCCTACACCAATTGATTTTGGGTCGATTTTAACCAATTCTGCCAATGGATCTTGTAAACGTCTTCCAATGGAAATTGCACCTCTTACCGTTACATCAAAATCAGGAAACTCTTCTCTTGCTACTTTTGAAGCCGAATAAATAGATGCTCCGGCTTCACTAACGACAAAAACAGCAACATTTTTAGAAAAAGAAATGGATTTTACTAAATCTTCGGTTTCTCTAGATGCCGTTCCGTCGCCTATAGCAATAGCTTCAATTTGATATTTTTCAACTAAATTCTTTATTTTTTTCTTTGCTATCTCTATTTCATTTTGTGGTGGATGCGGATAAATAGTATCATTTTTTATAAAATTACCTTGCTCATCCAAACAAACGACTTTACAACCGGTTCTAAAACCGGGATCAATAGCTAAAACTCTTTTTTCACCCAACGGAGCACTTAACAACAATTGCTTTAAATTTTTAGCAAATACATCAATTGCTTTATCATCGGCTTTTTCTTTTGCTTTTTGCAATGCTTCATTTGCCATTGCCGGAGCCAATAATCGTTTAAAAGCATCTTCAATAAATTGCTCTAAATAGGCTGTTGCCGAAGAATTTCTCTTTATAATCCTTCTATCGATTAATTGCAAAGCATCCTCCTTTTCTACTTCAATTTTTACTTTAACAACTCCTTCATTTTCGGCACGTAAAATAGCCAATAACCTATGTGATGGCATACGATTCAAAGCTTCATTCCAATCAAAATAATCTTTAAATTTTTGAGCTTTTTCAAATTCTTTTTTATCGGATGCTAATTTTTTAGTTTTAGAAGTAATTTTAGAACTTAAAACCGCTTTTCTATCGTATAATTTTCGCAAGGCATTACGAACACCAATATTTTCATTTATCCATTCTGCTATGATATGTCCGGCTCCTTCGATAGCATCATCCTCATTTTTCACCGACTCATTTAGATATTTTGAAGCGAGATAATCGATATCTTGATTGTTTTGCGACATTATAATTTTAGCCAAAGGTTCTAAACCATTTTTTCTAGCCGTCTCCGCTTTGGTTTTACGTTTTTTCTTGTATGGTAAATACACATCTTCCAACTCTTGAAGTGTAATACATTTTGCTACTTTTTGTTTTAATTCTTCGGTTAAAACTTGTTGTTCTTCCAACAATTTTAAAATTGCCAGTTTTCTTTTTTCCAGAATTTCCAATTCCTTTTTTAATTTGGCAATATTTCCTATTTGTACCTCATCTAAATTTCCGGTCATTTCTTTTCTATACCTTGATATAAACGGAATAGTACAATCTTCATCGAGTAACTTTAAAGTATTTACAACACTTTTTTCCGGTAAACCGGTTTTTTGAATAATATAATTGGTCATTTTGTTAGTTCTTTTTTATAACTAAGGTAGTCATACACCGTAAATCATTGACATTTACGGTTTTTAAAGGTTCTATAAAATCAAATTTAAAGTTCTGTTTAAACGTTTTTAATACTTTTTTGGTAAGTAAAAAACGAGTCGAACCGTCGGGGATTTTATACACACCGTCTTTTATTTCTTTTACTTTATTTTCAATACCAATATCAGAAGTCATTCTAATAAACAAAGTACCTTTCGGTTTTAACACTCGAAACAATTCGGTTAACATTTTAAAAAAATCATTCGTGTTCTCTGCAAAATGCAATACTGCATTACAAATAATATAATCGAATTGTACTTCTTTAAATGGCATCTTTTTTACATCGGAAACAAAAAAATTATTCTCCGGAAATTTTTCTTGTAAACGATTTATTTTCTGCTTATCGGAATCGATTCCGGTAAGGTCAAATTTCTCATTAATCAAACATGCACTGTTTCTGCCGGTACCACAACCTGCATCTAAGATTTTCATATTAGAAAAAATTCTACCTTTTAGAATTTGATCTAAAAGGTAGATATCGATATTTTGCAATAGCTCATTTAATTGCTTTGGCTGCATATTTTAGTCTTATTCGGCTAATTTATCTAATGTATATTTAATCAGTTTTTCTACTGATTTATATGGATCTGCACTAAACGTACCGTTGGCACGATTGGCAATAATACAATTCATTGAAACGGCGTGATGACCTAATAATTTTGACAAACCATAGATTGCTGAAGTTTCCATTTCGAGATTGGTAATTCGCTCGCCATTAAATTTAAAAGAATCTATTTTACTGTTTAAATCAGGATCTTGAATTGCCAAACGCAATACACGACCTTGCGGACCGTAAAACCCTCCTGCAGTAGCAGTTACTCCTACAAAAATTTCATCGGAAATTAATTTATCTTCAATTTTTCTAGAATTTTTCACACAATAAGGTCGGGCTTTTCTTGGACTATAATTGGTATGTGTAATAAAAGCATCTTCAAAATCTTTTTCTAAAATATGCTCACATTTATAACTGTGTAACATGCCGTCAAAACCCAGACCGTAACGAGCTAAAACAAAATTATCTACCGGAATATCTGCTTGCAAAGAACCGGAAGTTCCAATACGTACAATATTTAAGGATTTTAACTCTTTTTTTACAGTTCTATTTTTTAAATCGATATTAACCAATGCATCTAATTCGTTTACTACAATATCAATATTATCAGGACCGATTCCTGTAGAAATAACGCTAAAACGTTTTCCTTTATAGGTTCCGGTAATTGTTCTGAATTCTCTTTTTTGGGTTTCAAACTCAATTTTATCAAAGTGTTTGGCAACTTTTGGCACACGATTTTGATCACCTACAAAAATAATGTTTTCGGCTATATTTTCAGGATGTAAATTTAAGTGATATACACTGCCATCAGGATTTAAAATCAATTCGGATTCTGCTATTCTTCTCATTATCTTTTCGTTTTAAAAATAAAGACCAAATTTACTAAAAATATACGATACAAAAGATTATAAATAGCAACTTTTTAAAAGGTTAATAAAATGTTAAAAAGTAGTTATACGAATATGGAAAATAAGATATAAATTGAGCTAACTTTGTAAAAATAAACCTTAAACAAAACAATTAAACTACACATTATGAAAAAATTTCTCTTTTTTAGTATTATTTTATTTGCTTTATCACTCTCAGGTATTGCACAAACAACCACAGCAGCTATGCGTGGAACAGTAAAAGACACAAGTGGCGAACCTCTTGCAGGAGCAAGTGTTGTTGCACTGCACGCACCAACCGGAACCTCTTACGGAGCTGTAACACAATTTAACGGCTCTTATAATATTGCTAATATGCGAATTGGTGGTCCTTACAAAGTAACAGTAAGTTATGTTGGTTACAAAACGGTAACTTTAGACTATATTTACCTTAAATTAGGTGAAAAATTAAAATTGGACTTTGTCTTACAAGAAGATGCCGAAAAATTAGACGAAGTAGTTGTAAATGCTACCACAAAAAATTCTTTAATTAACAGTGGTAAAACCGGAGCTTCTACAAATATCGGTAGAGAAAAAATCCAGGCTTTACCAACTATTTCCCGTTCTATAAACGATTTTACACGTTTAACACCATCATCAGACGGAACTTCTTTTGGAGGAGGAAACAACAAAATGAATAATCTAACTTTAGATGGTTCTATTTTTAACAATCCGTTTGGATTAGATGGTGGAACTCCGGGAAGTCAAACTAACGCACAACCTATTTCATTGGATGCAATTGAACAAATTCAAGTAGAATTAGCTCCTTTTGACGTTACTTCTTCCGGATTTACCGGAGCATCGATAAATGCAGTTACAAAATCCGGTACCAATGAGTTTCACGGAAGTATTTTTGGTTTTTTCAGAAATCAAAACTTAACCGGTAATAAAATTGCAGGCACAAAAATTTTTCAAGGAAAATTACAACATTTACAAAGTGGTTTCAGCATTGGAGGACCAATAATTAAAAATAAATTATTCTTCTTTGCCAACGCCGAAATTGAAAGAAGAGACGACTTAATGACCGGTTTTAAAGCAAATAATGGCGATGGTGTTTTAGAACCAAATGAATCTCGTGTTTTAGCATCTGATTTAGATGCTGTTTCAGCTGCTTTGGCTACTTTAGGTTATGATACCGGAGGTTATGAAAATATTATTCACGCAACAGATAATGAAAAATTTATTTTAAAATTAGATTGGAATATTAACGACAACCACTCTTTATCTGCTACATACAACCAATTAAATGCCTCTAGAGATAAACCGGCACATCCAACAGCTTTCTTTAATAGAGGGCCAAACAGAAATACCTTGCAATATAGAAATGCAGGATATTCTATAAATAACAACATTCAATCTGCTTTAATCGAATTAAAATCCAGATTTGGCAATAAATATTCTAACAATTTACAAGTTGGTTACACACATTTTGATGATTTTAGAACGCCTTTTTCACCTCCATCACCAACTATTACTATCTTAATGGATGGTTCACCGTATATTATTGCAGGACACGAACCTTTTTCTATCCACAACCGATTAGACCAAAAAGTTTATCAAGCGACCAATAATTTTAAAATTTATTTAGGAAATCATACTGTAACACTTGGTGCTTCCTTTGAAAAATTTGAATTTGACAACTCGTTTAACTTAGGAACTTATGGTGCAAGAGGTGTTTTCTTTCCTACAGTTAATTTAAATTCAACAGATGCTAATCCAATACAAGCATTTTTAGACTTAGTTAATGATCCTACACAATTACCTGCCGATTTTGCCGCAGCACAAGCAATTGATGCTGCTATGAACGACAACGATCCAACAAACGGACAATGGGCTTTAGCCGAAACTAATGTTGGCCAAATAGGATTTTATGCACAAGACGAGTTTTCGGTAACTGATAACTTTACCTTTACTTTTGGTTTACGTATGGATAAACCGGACTTTTTTGATACCGAGAAAAAAATTCAAGAAAATATTGATAGAAGTGGTTTTGCTTATGATCCAACTATTCAATATTATGATGAAGATGGAAATCCTGTTTACTACGATAGCACTAAATTACCAAACGATAACAAATGGTTGATTTCTCCTAGATTTGGTTTTAACTGGGATGTTAAGGGTGATAAACAACAACAATTACGTGGAGGTTTAGGTGTATTTACCGGTAGATTACCATTTGTATGGATTGGTAACCAGGTACAAAATGTAAACTCTTTTTTCTATACCGTTGTTGATCCTGATTTTACTTTCCCACAAGTATTTAGAAGTAGTATCGGTTACGATAGAAAATTTAAACATGGATTATCTACTACTTTTGATTTTGTATATTCTAAAAATATCAATGCTATTTTTGCAAAAAATATTGGACTTAAAAGCCCGACAGGTTCTTTAAACGGTCCCGGATCCAGACCTATTTATCAAGCTTCTGATATTTCTAACAATGCATGGTCTATTACCAACACTAACTTAGGAAGAACTTATAACTTTACCGCACAAGTAAACAAAACATTTGAAAATAATCTTAGTTTAAGTCTTGCATACAATTATCTAGACGCAAAAGATGCGATGTCTCCTACTCAAGAGATTACTAATGCAACTTGGGGAGCAAATCCAACAATCGGAAATGTAAACAAACCAAGATTAGGTTATTCTAAATTTGGACATAAACATCGTTTTGTAGGTTCTGCAACCAAAAAATTTACTTACAATAATGATAAATGGGCAACCTCTATAGCTACTTTCTTTGAAGCTTCTAAAACAGGAAGATTTAGCTATGTTTACGGAGGAGATATTAACAACGATGGTTCTTCTCAAAATGATTTAATATACATCCCTACAACTTCTGAAATTGCTTTAATGAACTTTACAGGAAATGCCACACAACAATTGGCACAGCAAACAGCTCTGGATAATTACATTAAACAAGACGATTACCTAAATGCACATCGTGGAGAATTTTCAGAAAGAAATGTACAATTAAGACCTTGGTACACCAACTTTGATGTAAGAATAGCACAAGATTACTTTTTAAATAAAGAAAGTGGTAAAAAAATACAGTTTACATTAGATATTTTAAATTTTGGAAATTTACTTAACTCCAATTGGGGATTAAGACAAATTCCGGTTAACACACAACCAATTGGTGTTTCAGTTGATAGTTCAGGAAATCCAACATATTCATTTGATACAACGCAAACTTCTACCTTTACATACGATACAAGTTTATTATCTAGATGGCAAATGCAATTTGGATTAAAATTTGTTTTTTAGTATAAAGAGATTTTATTACAAAAGCCACCTTTTAGGTGGCTTTTTTTATTCTATAGACTCTAAAATGTAATATGTAAACAAAATAAACCATATAAAAAAAAACGAAAGATATAAAATATCTTCTGGTTTTGTGGGCGATGAGGGATTCCGTCCGCCCCGAACCTCCCGATTTAAATTGGGATGCTCTGAACCAACTGAGCTATCGCTTTTGAGATATCAATCGTTGTATCATTATTTTGCTTTTCCACGATTTTATTTTCTTTTCTCGATGCATTGCTTCCTGTTTGGTTAAAAATTCTTCTGTATAAACAATTTTCCAATCACTTGCAATCGAAGTAAAGCCTCTGTTTTTTGACCTGTGTTTCTTTAATCTTTCCTCTAAATTTGAAATGTAACCAATATAATATCTATCAGCTGAAGCTGAATGTAATATGTAAACAAAATATACCATATAAAAAAAACCGAAAGATATAAAATATCTTTCGGTTTTGTGGGCGATGAGGGATTCCGTCCGCCCCGAACCTCCCGATTTAAATCGGGATGCTCTGAACCAACTGAGCTATCGCTTTTGAGATATCAATCGTTGTATCATTATTTTGCTTTTCCACGATTTTATTTTCTTTTCTCGATGCATTGCTTCCTGTTTGGTTAAAAATTCTTCTGTATAAACAATTTTCCAATCACTTGCAATCGAAGTAAAGCCTCTGTTTTTTGACCTGTGTTTCTTTAATCTTTCCTCTAAATTTGAAATGTAACCAATATAATATCTATCAGCTGAAGCTGAATGTAATATAAGACCGTTGCAAGGGGAAACATTCTAAATTTATTTAAAAAAACATAGTTATACATTTGATAATCAAAGTATAAAGTTGTATATTTACCTTATGAAAATACACAAACAACCTACTTTAGCAGATAGC